>NZ_JBFTMM010000025.1:0-64040 GCF_056396945.1 Pseudomonas sp. 05N432
CCTGATCCCATCCCGAACTCAGCAGTGAAACGATGCATCGCCGATGGTAGTGTGGGGTTTCCCCATGTGAGAGTAGGTCATCGTCAAGATTAAATTCCGAAACCCCAATTGCGAAAGCAGTTGGGGTTTTGTTTTGCCTGCGAGAAAGTGCCCGGACAACCTGACTAGGTTGCCCGCGCCAGCTTCCACTGCCTGGCCAGATGCACATAGACAATCACGTTGATGAGAAGCACCAGGCTGCCCAGCCCTAGCTGTATCGCCGGTGTCAGTCCGGCCGGGTATATCAACGGCCACACATAGTGCTCGATGAAACTGTCACCGTAACCGTCCTGTCCGGCAGATTGGCGCCAGAGGTTTTCCCAGCGGGTCAGGGGACAGCTCAACTGGAAGATTTCGACGACCACGCCCCATACGGCTGCCGGAAGGTGCCACCAGATCAAGTGCCGCCATTTGAGCGTCAACAGGCCGCCGAAAAGTGCGAACACAATGAACAATAGATGAAACAGTACCAGCCCGTCGGCGGCTATTCGGTAAAGCATGACGACTCCGTCCTCTGATTGTTTTCCATAGCCGCCGAATATGCGGTTTTGTTGAAGTAAGGCTGCTCGCCTTCACCAAAACCACATATCACACGGTGATTTTTTGTCCTGTCTCTCGCCACCTATACTCAAAATACCATGGTTGGAAATGCTGCTCGTTTCGTTCGGACAGCGTAAAGATTAGCGCTGCCGTGTCATTTCTAGGGGACTGCGATCTTGAATCTGCGTTTCCTGCACGTTGTCTTGTTCGCGGTGTTGGCGGGATGTGCCACAGTCCATCGCGCCTCCGAGCCGGCTGCGCCCGTGGTGATCTCGCAAGCAACCTGGCAACAGATTGATCAAGACATAGACACCGCTTCATTGGCCTCCAAAGGGGTAGTCAAACGTTACACGCGTAGCGCCATGGAGCGCTGGAGAGCGCTGGTCTACCAGCGTACTGAAACGGACTTCATCCCGTGGTTTACCAGCTATTGGACCCAGCAATGGCTGTCTGCGAAGGTGGGCTGGTACAAGATGAGCAGTGGGGGAGAGGTCGACCCTGTGGTCAACCGGCTAACGGTCTATCTACAGGAGCAATACCATGAGCGCGTGCTGGACCCCGTCGCCAAGATCACCGATCCCAACGCAATTATGGTCGATGCAATTGCCCTGTATTTACAGACCCTCGACGCGCATCTCGTAGAGATCCAGCAGCACTACAGTGCACCTCAAGATCAATTCGACCGTCGACTCAACGACATTCCGGCAATCGCGCTGGCACCTCCGCCCGCACGCAACGCTTCGCTCTATCAAATTGCTCACGCCGAACCGGTTACCAATCTGCCAGCCTATCAGGCCTTGATCGAACGAGTCCGCAGCGCTAACAGCGGTGCGGGAGCCGGGTTATCGGACGCCGGTATATCGTCAGTGGCCAAGCGAGCCGGCGAAAAACTCGAAGCCGAGATTGCCACCCGCAGTGCCGCCGGTGCTGTTGCCGCGGCAGTTGGCCGAGTAGCGGGGGCAGTAATTTCTGTGGTATCGGCGAGTGTTGGTGCTGCCTCGAACGAGCATGATCGGCCGGAGACAGAAGCACAGCTACGCAAAAGCCTGGGCGACGCGTTCGACAAAGCGTGGCTTGGGTTGATAGAGAATGAAGCCAATGGGGTAATGGCGGGGGTCTACTATATTTCAGGACAGATAGAAGGCAGTCTCGCCAAAAACCTGCCGGTCGTGCCCGAACCTGCACCGCTAGAGTCTCCTCTGCAAGGCGGTCAGGCTCTTCAGTAGGAAAGTAGCCCGCCTCCTGCTAATCAATAGGCGGACATCCATTGAGGGGGGCGCTGGCCATTTTACTGATCAGGCTGGCCAGTCGTTTTACATTGTTTTGATGAGCCGCCACCAAATCATTGACGGTCGACCCCGCCGGTGTTTGCAACGTTGTGCGGCAGGTCAGCGGTGCCCTGTTTGCATCGGCTCCAGCAGTTCTCAGGCGCCATTTCACATCGACGAGTGCGTATTGACCGGGGACAGAATCAAAACGCTGCACATCGACCCGCAGCGATACATCGCGCTGAGACGTTGTGCCAGACAGTTGATTGACCAAGGCGCTTTTCAACTCATCGGACAGGCTGGCCCCCCACCATTCGGTTTCCAGAATTGCCAGGCCACTGTTGCCCTGACGAATGACGATTTGCGGGCGGTCAACCTGAGGCGGCACAGTGACCCGCTCAATCTGGATATCTGCGCCACCCCGCGCGCCAACGGTCAGCTGGGTCGGGGTCAGGGTATGGTAATGAATTGGATCGCTGCGACATGCAGCGAGCAACACCACCAGACTGAGCAATGAACACTTCAGCGATAAAGACACGGGCTGCTCMTGGGTCAATTGCTCGAAGACGGCTGCAGGTCTTGTGTCGGGGCACCTTTGGGGCGTCCGCGCACCAGGGATTCAGGATGACGGGTCAGGTAGTCTGACAATTCACGCAGCGAGCGTGATGCGCGCCCGAGTTCGTCCAGGGTTTCACTCAATTGCTCACGTTGCGGCGAGCCTTCGGCGAGGGTCGAGTTGGCCGATTGCAGGGTTTTGCTCATCTCCTGCAAGGTGTTCTGTACACCAGGCAGTGTCGTGCTATTGACTTGTTTGAGGCTTTTTCGCAGTTCTGTCAGATTGTCATCAAGGTTGTTGGCGATGCGCTCGATCGGTAGCTTGTTGATCTTTTCGATCACTGCCTGAAGCTGCTCTTGCAACTGCTCGAGGCTCGCAGGAACAGTGGGTATCCGCATTGGCCGGGCGTTGGGGTCGAAGGCAACTTTTTCGGCTTTAGGGAAGAAATCCAGTGCAATGTACAGTTGCCCGGTCAACAGATTTCCGCTGCGGGCTTGGGCGCGCAGACCGTTTTCGACAAAGCTGCCCATGAGTCGATTAACCGCCTGTTCGTCGTCGGGGTTGTAGTTCAGGGCCTTCAGCATCTTGATATGGGCTTGGCCCAGACGTTGCGGATAGATCACGATGCCCACGTTGATGGGGAAACTGTGGGCCTTCTCATCGTAGTCCAGATTGATCGCGACCACCTTGCCGATATCCAGTCCCTGGAATTCCACGGGGGCATCCACCTTCAAGCCGCGCAACGCCTGATTGAAACGCAGCGACAGGAATTGTGCCTTGCCGTTGGGTGGGGCAAGGGCGGTCTGTTGATTGTCGAACAGCTCGAAGCTCCTGTTTTCGGCCGCCGGTTGGTCGTTGGGACTGTAGTCTGGAGCACGAAAGGTAATTCCGCCCACCAGCAAGGCTGACAGTGACTCGGTTTTGAACGCAAAGCCATTGGCGCCCACATCGATGGCGATACCGCTGACATTCCAGAAACGAGTGTTTTCGGTGACGTGGACATCGTTCGGCGCCTTGACGAAGACCTGGATATCCACCCCCTTGCCTTCCGAATCCAGGGTATAGGCGACCACTTGCCCCACCGGGATCTTGCGGAAATAAACAGGGGAGCCAATCTCCAGTGAGCCGAGATCCTGGGTGTGCAACATGAAATGTTTGCCCGGTTCACCAAAGGTGAGGGGCAGTGGGGCTTCAAGTCCGATGAAGGTTTTGGCGCGGGCATCGGCGCGACCGGCGTCGGCACCGACAAAGGCGCCCGAGAGCAACGTGTCAAATCCAGACACGCCGCCGGCACCAATGCGTGGCCGCACGACCCAGAACTTCGAGTCTTTGCGGGTGAAGGATTCCGCCTGTTTGACGAGTTTTACCGTGGCGTTGACGCTCTTCTGATCGTCGCTCAATTCAACGTCGGAGACATGGCCGATCACCACGTTTCGGTACTTGACCTCGGTCTTGTTGGCGATGAGACCTTCGCCAGTCTTGAAGTTGATAATGATGGTTGGCCCTTGTTGCAGTATGTTGTGCACCACCAGGGACGCCCCGACCAGCACCGCGACGATCGGCACGATCCATACCAGCGAAAAACTCCAGCGACGAGTCTTGATACTGGCATGGCCGGGGACCGGCTGTTCCTCAGTGGCTTGCGACTCCATCCATGATCTCCTCGGATTTTCGGTTTTCCCAAATCAGGCGCGGGTCAAAACTCATTGCCGAGAGCATGGTGAACACCACCACCAGACCAAAGAACAGAATCCCCAAGCGGGGTTCGATATCGCCCAGCGCCTGGAACTTCACCAGCGCCGCTACCAGTGCGACGACAATCACATCGAGCATCGACCAGTAGCCGATCAACTCGACGAAACGGTAGAGTTTTGAACGCTCTTTGCGGGCCCAGAGGCTGCCGCGTTGTACCGTGATCAGCAGCAGCGAGAGGGCCACGAACTTGATGCCTGGCACCGCAATACTGGCGATGAAAATGATCAGCGCAATGTCCCAGGCACCATGCTCCCAGAACTCCAGCACGCCGCCGATGATGGTGCTTTCAGAGTCACTGCCCAACATGCTGGTGTTCATGACCGGCAACAGATTGGCCGGGATGTAAAACACCATTGAGGCCAGCAGGTAGGCCCAGGTTCGGGTCAATGAGTTGGCTTTGCGGGCATGCAAGGGGGCGCCACAGCGCTCGCACTCGTGTGGGTGGTCGGTCATGTCACAGGCATTGCCGCAGCTGTGGCACAGGCAAAGGTTGAGATCGCGGGCTTCAGGTGCTGTGTTCATAGGGTGTCCCACAGGTCGCGAACATCGCGGCCGGCAATCCGGATCAGCAGCAAGCTAAGCACCGAGAGGGCAAACAGGCCGATGCCTGGTAGCACATCAAGCAGACCTGCAAGTTTGAACACCGAGACCAGCGCCCCCAGCAGACAAACCTCAAGCATGCTCCAGGGCCTTAGCGTTTCCAGCCAGCGCATGCACAGCTTGAAGGCCGGTGAGCGCTTGGTCGCGAGGGCGAAACTCAGCACCCAGACCAGCAACAGCAGTTGAATGATCGGCGCGATGATCATGGCGATGGCCGCCACCATGGCCATGAAGGTGATCGGCCCCTGGCTGAGCGCCAGCACCGAGTCCCATAAGGTGGCGCTATTTTGCAGGCCTTTGAGGCTGATGCTCATCACCGGATAGAAGTTGGCGAAAATCCACAGCACGGCGGCCGTCAGGCTCAAGGCCAGGCGTTGCTCCACTGACAATCCGTTGTAGCGCTGGAGTACCCCGCCACAGCGCGTGCACAAGGCGGTTTGATGTTTGGCGAGCGCCACTTTTTCATACACGCAATCGCAATGTTCACAGATGATCAAATGATCAGTCCTGGTCATGGTTCGCGCTCAGGGGAAGTCGGAAGCTACAGGCCGTTAAATGAATATAGAAGTCCCTCGCGATAGAGCAAATCCAAAGTGCGAGGCTTGAGACAATACGGGAGGGCAAGCGCTGGTAGCTTGTGGCTTTCGTCACCAACAACTGCGAGTTCTTGAGGATCAAGAGCGCGCAGTCAGTGGTTCGGGTTGATGGGCGAGAGACGTTATTCGCCGCGGATGTACTGCTCCAGTTGCTGGATCAGCTCGGCCTGCTCGGCAATGGCTTCCTTGACGAGGTCGCCGATGGACAGCAAACCCAGCAGTTGACCGTTTTCCACCACCGGCAAATGACGCAGGTGCTTGTCGGTCATGATATTCATGCAGGTTTGCACGGATTGATGGGAGTCCACCGTGATCACTGGCGAGTTCATGATGTCGCTGACGGGCGTACCGACCGAAGAGCGACCTTTGAGCACCAGTTTGCGCGCATAGTCGCGTTCACTGATCACGCCAACGATTCGACCGTCTTTGAGTACCGGCAATGCACCGACGTTTTTTGCGGCCATGACCATCAGGGCTTCGAGCACCATCTGATGCGAGTTGATGGTATGAACCTGCTGGTTCTGTTCGGCCTTTAACTTGAGCAGTTGCGCGACGGTCTTCATGAGGGCCTCTCCGGTGTTGTATTTATCAGGCGTCGCCAAGCGCGTTGACGCTTATACAGAATCATAGACGCAGGCCAACAGAACAAGAGGGCAAAGCGGCACTCAGGGGTTCTAAAACGTCATCGAAGGGCGTTTGCGCTATCAGCAGTGCGGTTTCGCTGTTGGCAGTCGCTGATAGCCCGGGCGGGCTATCAGCGTCGTGGCACGCTCGCTTAGCAGTAGCGATCGATCACGCATACACCGGACTGGCCCTGTGCACTCTTCCACGCCTGATTCAGCGTCTCGAGAACACGCCCGACAAAGTCTTTGTCGGCGGCAGCTTTCTTGCCAACATAACCCTGGCCGCGACGGTACATCTTCAATCGGGCACGCAAGTCATGCTTGTTTTTTTCGAACTCATCTTCATGAGCGTGGGGCGACAGGCAGTCGATATGCACCTGGCCAGACTCGGCAATCCACAGGATATGGCTGTCATGGCTGTCTTTGTGTGCTGCGAACATCCGAGCCAGTTCATCAATAGTCGGTTGATTGTTCAGATTCATTTGTAAGCCCCTTGACCAGTGTTTGATCTGTCTAGTTGGTTCGCTGATTCACTTCTCTGCATCGGTAAGTTGATATCTGGTACCGAAACCAGGGCGACAGTGGGTGTCTGCCGAATATCGGCAGGGCCTTGAGCAGGATGCATGTAGTCTTGCCGAGAAACTGCTACGCACGTGCGGCACAGCGGGGGAGAAACAGCGATTACCTGGACGTTGCTACCGACATTATTCAGCTCGGCCACAAGCATCTTGAGGATTGATCGCCAGCGTTTCCCGTCCTTGTACTGGACACTCATGCTGGGTCAGCTTCATCAATCTGCCTTGTGGGCAGTACACATCCGGGAGCAGCTCGGCGGTCAGTCGAGCTTTTTCACAACACTTTTGCCAATGCTCCCGATCGGGGAGACGTCCGCATCATGCAAGGGGAAAAACAACTCGTCAACGGTTTTGTAGTGAATATTTTAAATCACTACATAAAACGCTATGGCGCCCGTAGGGTCGGCCTAGAGCCTTGTCCTACAATCACTTGCGCGGCAAACGCAAAGGCAGCCGTGAGCATCGATGACGCGTAGAATCACCCTGTGAAATAGTCTTCGAGGTTGTAGTGGTGGATTTACAGCAGGGCTTTGTCTTGACCCGGCATTGGCGCGATACCCCGGCCGGCACGCAAGTCGAGTTCTGGTTAGCGACCGATCAAGGCCCAAGGCTTGTCCGGCTGCCGGTTCAGCCGTCGGTGGCGTTCATTCCCGAGCAGCAGCGCGAGCAGGCCGAGTTGCTGTTGCGTGGCGAGCAGGGTGTCGAACTTCGCCCGCTGGGGTTGCAGGATTTTCAGCATCGGCCGGTGTTCGGGCTGTATTGCCAGCAGCACCGCCAGTTGATGCACCTCGACACGTTGTTGCGCAGGGCCGGTGTCGATGTGTTTGAGGCGGATATCCGTCCGCCGGAACGCTACCTGATGGAGCGCTTCATCACCGCGCCAGTGTCGTTCACGGGAACGGCGGACGACTCCGGCGCACTGCTCGACGCTCATCTCAAACCTGCGCCGGACTATCGCCCGCACTTGAAACTGGTTTCGCTGGATATCGAAACCACCGAGCAGGGCGAGCTGTATTCGATTGCACTGGAAGGCTGTGGTCAGCGCCAGGTCTACATGCTCGGGGCGCCAAATGGTGATGACTCGTTGGTGGATTTTGCGCTTGAGTACTGCGACTCCCGAACCTTGTTGCTGAAAAAACTCAACGAGTGGTTTGCGCTCCACGATCCCGACGCAATCATCGGCTGGAACCTGGTGCAATTCGACCTGCGCGTGCTGCACGAGCATGCCCGGCGGCTGGCCGTGCCGTTGCGCCTGGGGCGCGGTGGCGAGGAGGTGCAGTGGCGTGAACACGGTTCGGGCAACAATCACTTCTTTGCCGCCGCCGCTGGCCGGCTGATCATCGATGGCATCGAGTCACTGCGCTCGGCGACCTGGAGTTTCCCTTCATTCAGCCTGGAAAACGTTGCGCAGACACTGCTGGGTGAAGGCAAATCGATCGACAATCCGTACCAGCGCATGGACGAAATCAACCGTATGTTCGCCGAGGACAAGCCCGCACTGGCGCGCTACAACCTCAAGGACTGCGAGTTGGTCACGCGGATCTTCCACAAGACCGAACTGCTGACCTTCTTGCTGGAGCGCGCCAGCGTCACCGGTTTACCGGCTGATCGCAGCGGCGGATCGGTGGCGGCCTTCACTCACCTCTACATGCCGTTGATGCACCGTCAGGGCTTTGTCGCGCCGAACCTCGGCGAGCGTCCTCCGCAGGCCAGTCCCGGCGGGTTTGTCATGGACTCGCAGCCGGGGTTGTATGAGTCGGTGCTGGTGCTCGATTACAAGAGCCTGTACCCGTCGATCATCCGGACCTTTTTGATCGACCCGGTGGGACTGGTGGAGGGCTTGCGCCACCCCGACGACAGCGAGTCGGTGCCGGGATTCCGAGGTGCGCGTTTCTCGCGGACGCGGCATTGCCTGCCAGCGATTGTCGCCCGTGTATCGGAAGGCCGGGAAGTTGCCAAGCGCGAGCACAATGCGCCGCTTTCCCAGGCCCTGAAAATCATCATGAACGCGTTCTATGGCGTACTCGGCTCCAGTGGCTGCCGGTTTTTCGATACGCGCCTGGCGTCATCGATCACCTTGCGCGGGCACGAGATCATGCTCAGGACTCGCCAACTGATCGAGGCGCAAGGGCACGCGGTGATTTATGGCGACACCGACTCGACCTTCGTCTGGCTGCGGCGTGCTCATGGTCAGGAAGAAGCGGCGCAGATCGGCCGGTCTCTGGTCGAATACGTCAACCAGTGGTGGCGCGATCACTTGCTGAAAGAGTTCGGGTTGCACAGCGTGCTCGAACTGCAATTCGAAACGCACTTTCGACGGTTTCTGATGCCGACCATTCGCGGCGCGGAAGAGGGCAGCAAGAAACGCTATGCCGGGCTGGTGACACGTGCCGACGGCACTGACGAAATGGTCTACAAAGGCCTGGAAACCGTGCGCACCGACTGGTCGCCGCTGGCCCGGCAATTTCAGCAGGAGCTCTACCTGCGAATCTTTCACCGTCGGCCTTATCAGGATTACGTTCGCGAGTTTGTCCGGGCGACGTTGGCCGGTGAGCACGATGACCTGCTGATCTATCGCAAGCGCCTGCGCCGGCCATTGGACGACTATCAACGCAACGTACCGCCCCATGTGCGCGCCGCACGCCTTGCCGACGAATACAACGATCGACTGGGCCGGCCACTGCAGTATCAACGTGGCGGCTGGATCAGCTACGTGATCACGGTGGCGGGTCCCGAACCGCTGGAAACCCGCAGCGCGCCGATTGACTACGACCATTACGTCAGCCGCCAACTGCAGCCGGTGGCGGACGCGATCCTGCCGTTTGTCGATGACGACTTCAGCACGCTGATTGGCGGGCAATTGGGTTTGTTCTAAGCCTCAGACCATCGCCAGCCGATGCTTGCGGGTGGGGGCGCCAAACGCTCGATCCAGTGCCTGAAGATCTTCAGCATCGAGCTTCAATTCGCCGGCGGCAGCGTTCAACCGCACGTGTTCTGGATGTACCGCTTTGGGAATGGCAATCACGCCGTCCTGACGCAGAATCCAGGCCAGTGACACCTGGGCCGCAGTGACGTTATGGCGTGCGGCGATCTGCTTCAGCACCGGCTCGACCAGAAGGCCCCCAGCCTGGGCAATCGGACAATAAGCCATCAACGGCATGCGCTGTTGCTGGCACCAGGGCAGCAGGTCGAATTCGATGCCGCGCTCCTCGAGGTTGTAGAGCACCTGATTGGTGGCGCAGGCGTCCGAGCCCAATTCGTGCAAGTCCGCTACGTCGAAATTCGACACGCCCCAACGGCCAATCTTGCCGTCGTCGCGCAGGCGTTCGAAAGCATCGACGGTCTCTGCGAGCGGAAACTGGCCGCGCCAGTGCAGCAAATACAGATCGATGTAGTCGGTTCCCAAACGGCGCAAGCTGCGTTCGCAGGCCAGAGGAATACCGCGTTGGCTGGCGTTGTGCGGGTAGACCTTGCTGACCAGAAACACCTGATCGCGAACACCGGTAATGGCTTTGCCAACCACTTCCTCCGCGCCGCCCTCGGCATACATTTCTGCGGTGTCGATCAGGGTCATTCCCAGCTCGATGCCGGTGCGCAATGCAGCGATTTCACGGGTTCGTTGTTGCGGATCTTCACCCATGCGCCAGGTGCCCTGACCAATGACAGGGACGGGCACCCCAGCCAGTTCAAGCGTTCGCATCACAACCTCCAGACGAGACTTGATGAATAGAAATTGGGCCGCAGCGAAGCCAAGAGGTTCTATCGCACACTCGACGCCATCCATTGCATATATTTAAAAGGAATAAATATCTAGTTATTTATTCCTTTGTTCTGTTTTCAATCGGGTGCATTTTAAGGCTGTGCACAGCCGTGCTCATGTAGCCATTTCGACAGGAAGCCTAGTCATGACCATCAAAGCGATCAACGTCCGCAATCAGTTCAAAGGCATCGTCAAGGAAATCCTGGAAGGGCCGGTGGTCTCTGAAGTCGATGTACAAACCGCTTCCGGGATTGTCACTTCGGTGATTACCACGCGTTCGATTCGCGATCTCGAGTTGGTGGTGGGCAGCGAGGTCATCGCGTTCGTCAAATCCACTGAGGTCTCGATCGCCAAGCTCTGACGATAGTGGGATAACTGCCAAAAGCAAAAAGGGCGCCCGAGGGCGCCCAAAATCACCTTAACCGAGGAGCCAGGTGAGGCCGTTCGTGTAACTGCGGCGGTGGTAAGGCGCTGCGTGAACGGAATTGCGTGGCACGCCCAAAGGCGTGCCGTTATCTATTCAGTGCTGTCGCGATGAAACGCGACGGCGTTAAGCCGTCGCACCGATCTGTTGGGTAGCAGGTCGTTGTGAAGCCGGTTGCGTCCAGGATTCGCTGGCGGTCTGATCCATGGCTTCCTGGATCGCGCGCTTGCGAGTGGCTTCGGCCTTGCGGCTGAAGTACCAGACCATGAAGGTCACGATCGACACCGCGAGCAGAATCAGGCTGGCCACCGCATTGATCTCGGGCTTCACGCCCAGGCGTACGGCCGAGAACACTTCCATCGGCAAGGTCGTGGAGCCCGGCCCGGAGACGAAACTCGCCAACACCAGGTCATCCAGCGACAGGGCGAACGACATCATGCCGCCGGCGGCCAGCGAGGGTGCGATCATCGGAATGGTGATCAGGAAGAACACCTTCAATGGCCGGGCACCGAGGTCCATCGCGGCCTCTTCGATGGACAGGTCCAGCTCACGCAAGCGCGCCGAGACCACCACCGCCACATAGGCGGCGCAGAACGTGGTGTGGGCGATCCAGATGGTGACGATGCCGCGTTCCTGCGGCCAGCCGATCATCTGTGCCATCGCCACGAACAGCAGCAACAGCGACAGACCGGTGATCACTTCCGGCATCACCAGCGGCGCGGTGACCAGGCCGCCGAACAGCGTGCGGCCCTTGAAGCGGGTGACGCGGGTCAGCACGAAAGCGGCGAGTGTCCCCAGTGCTACGGCGGCAATCGCGGTGTAGCAGGCGATTTCCAGCGAGCGCACCACCGAGCCCATCAGTTGAGTGTTGTCCAGCAGGCCGACGTACCACTTCACCGACCAGCCGCCCCAGACTGTCACCAGTTTCGAGGCGTTGAACGAGTAGATCACCAGGATCAGCATCGGCATGTAGATGAACAGCAGGCCGAGCACCAGCATCATTCGTGAAAATCCGAAACGGTTCATGCCCGTCCCTCCATCTCTTTGGCCTGGCTGCGGTTGAACAGGATGATCGGCACAATCAGGATCGCCAGCATCACCACCGCCAATGCAGACGCCACTGGCCAGTCACGGTTGTTGAAGAACTCCTGCCACAGCACGCGACCGATCATCAGGGTTTCCGGGCCGCCGAGCAGTTCCGGAATCACGAACTCACCGACCACTGGAATGAACACCAGCATGCAGCCTGCGATGATGCCGTTCCTGGCCAGCGGTACGGTGATTTTCCAGAAGTTGTTGAAGTTGCTTGAACCCAGGTCCGATGCGGCCTCCAGCAGACTGCCGTCATGCTTGACGAGGTTGGCGTACAGCGGCAGCACCATGAACGGCAGGTATGCATACACCACGCCGATGTAGACCGCGGTGTTGGTGTTGAGGATTTCGATCGGCTCTGAAATCAGTCCGGTCCAGAGCAAGAAGGCATTGAGCAAACCGTTGTTGCTGAGGATGCCCATCCACGCATACACGCGGATCAGGATGGCGGTCCAGGTCGGCATCATGATCAGCAGCAGCAGGACGTTCTGCGCTTCCTTGCTGGCCTTGGAAATCGCGTAGGCCATCGGGAAACCGATCACCAGGCACATCGCCGTGCTGAGGGCGGCCATTTTCAACGAGCCCAGATAAGCCGAGATGTACAGCTCATCGTCGCCCAGCATGGCGTAGTTGCCGAGGTTCAACAGCAGATGGAATTTCTGTTCGGCGAAGCTGTAGATCTCGGAGTAGGGTGGAATGGCCAGGGCTGCTTCGGAAAAACTGATCTTCATCACCAGGAAAAACGGCAGCATGAAGAACAGGCACAGCCACAGGAATGGAATACCGATCACGACTTTACGGCCGCTCGGCAAAGACCGCTGAAACTGCTGAGTGAGAGTGTTCATGCGCGCAGTACCACGCCGCTGTCGTCTTCCCACCAGACGTAGACCTGATCGTCCCAGGTCGGGCGTGTGCCACGGCGTTCGGCGTTGGCCATGAACGACTGCACGATCTTGCCGCCAGGCAGCTCCACGTAAAACACCGAGTGCCCGCCGAGGTAGGCGATGTCATGCACCTTGCCCTGAGACCAGTTGTAACGGGTATCGGGTTTGAGGGTGCTGACCAGCATTTTTTCCGGGCGGATGGCGTAGGTGATCGACTTGTCCTGCACCGACGTACTCACGCCGTGACCGACGTAGATCTTCTGTTCCAGGTCCGGGCTGTGAATGATCGCGTGACCTTCCAGATCTTCTACAACGGTGCCGTCGAAGGCGTTCACGTTGCCGATGAATTCGCAGACCATGCGGCTGACCGGCGCTTCATAAATGTCGACCGGGCTACCGATCTGGGCGATCCAGCCCAGGTGCATGATCGCGATGCGTTGGGCCATGGTCATGGCCTCTTCCTGGTCGTGGGTCACCATGACGCAGGTCACGCCGACGCGCTCGATGATTTCCACCAACTCGAGTTGCATCTGCGAGCGCAGCTTTTTATCCAATGCACCCATCGGCTCATCGAGTAGCAGCAGTTTCGGACGCTTGGCCAGCGAACGAGCCAACGCAACACGCTGACGCTGACCGCCAGAGAGCTGATGCGGCTTGCGCTTGGCGTACTGGGTCATGTGCACCAGCTTGAGCATTTCTTCGACGCGGGCTTCGATTTCACTGGCGGGCAGACGGTCCTGCTTCAGGCCGAAGGCAATGTTCTGCGCCACGGTCATGTGTGGAAACAGTGCGTAGGACTGGAACATCATGTTGATCGGCCGCTCGTACGGCGGCATATCGGTGATGTCCACGCCATCGAGGTAGATCCGCCCTTCGGTCGGTCGCTCAAAGCCTGCCAGCATGCGCAGGAGTGTCGATTTGCCGGAACCCGAACCGCCCAGCATGGCGAAGATTTCGCCTTGGTGGATGTCCAGGGACACATCGTCTACGGCAATGGTTTCGTCAAATTTCTTGGTTACGCGGTCGACTCTCACCAGAACCTTTTTCGGTTGCTGATTACCTTCCAGAGCCTTCCTGTAAATGCTGGAGGCGTTTGCCATGTGAAACTCCCAACAGGTGTCAGTCGTCGGGCCAATACGGCCTGACTTAATAGTTGATTGCGAACCCGCACCGGGCGATGCCAGTCAGTTCAGCGGTGATCCCTTGTGGGAGCGAGCCTGCTCGCGAAAGCGGTAGATCAGTCAACATTGATGTCGCATGACGCATTGCATTCGCGAGCAGGCTCGCTCCCACAGGGGATCGCGCTTGCTGGGTATCGTCCGGCCTGGGCCAATTCGGCGCCGCCGTCCTGGCTGCCTGGTCGTACTTGTTGTTATTGCGGTGTGTCGTTTTCGTGAGTCACGGATGCGCAAGGGCGCGCCCGCCCGACTCACGTGGGCAGTAAATGGATTAATCGAGTGTTCAGTCAGCGCGGATTACGCAGCGCCGCCCGTTGCCGGCACGCGTCGCCAAACGCCTGGAAGATGCGCAGGTACACCGGGTTGTCCAGGACCTGCCATTCCGGGTGCCATTGCACGCCGAGGGCGAAGGCCTTGCTGTGCTCAACGGAAATCGCTTCGATCAGGCCATCGGGAGCGATGGCTTCGGCGCGCAGGCCGGGGGCCAGTCGGTCGATGCCTTGGCTGTGAATCGAATTGACCTGGAACACCGGCGGCAATTCCAGCGCTTGGAACACACCGCCCGGTTGCACATTGACCGCGTGAGCCGGTGCGTACTGCACCGCCAGGTCCGGATGATCCGCTTCCCGGTGATCGAGCATGCCGGGCAGTTCGTGGACCTTCTGATGCAGGCTGCCGCCGAACGCCACGTTCATTTCCTGAAAGCCGCGACAGATACCGAGCACCGGGACACCGGCGGCAATCGCTGCACGCAATAAGGGAAGGGTGGTGCTGTCCCGGGCAGGATCGTGATCCGTGCCGGGTGCGCTGGCGGGGCCTTGATAGTGGAAGGGCTCCACATTCGACGGCGAACCGGTCAGCAACAAGCCGTCGAGATGCGCGAGCAGCTCATCAATCTCGGTCAGTTCGCCTAAGGAAGGAATGATCACCGGCAGCCCCAGAGCCGCGACGCTGACAGCACGCAAGTACTTGTCGCCGCTGACGTGGTAGGGGTGCAGGCCAATCTGTTTGACGCACGCAGTAACGCCGATCAATGGCTTGAGTGCCATTTTTATCACCTCGAAGTTTCACACTTGAACGAGCTTTTCCGGAGCTTAGCCTCGTTGATTTTAATTAACAACTCTCATGTAAAAAATTCTAAACGCAAAAACGGTCGGGAATCCGGGGTGGCGCGGGTTTCAGGCAGTAAATAGGGTGGTTGGTGGCTGAGGCGGCCAATAAATTCAACGTGAAAGGCGCTTCGTTCGCTATTGACTTCACTTTGCCTTTCGGTTTGACTGGGCTCGTGAAAGTGCGGTGAACATAATAATTAACAGCTAATAGGTGCATCATGTCGGTCCCTCTGCGTGCCGTTCAACTCAACGAAGCAAACGCATTCCTTAAGAAATATCCTGAGGTTTTGTACGTCGACCTTCTGATTGCGGATATGAACGGTGTGGTGCGCGGCAAGCGCATCGAGCGCACCAGTCTTCATAAGGTTTACGAAAAAGGCATTAACCTGCCGGCGTCACTGTTCGCTCTGGACATCAATGGTTCCACGGTGGAAAGCACCGGCCTGGGCCTGGACATCGGTGACTCCGACCGAATCTGCTACCCGATTCCCGGCACCCTGAGCATCGAGCCTTGGCAGAAGCGCCCCACCGCGCAACTGTTGATGACCATGCACGAACTCGAAGGCGAGCCGTTCTTTGCCGACCCGCGTGAAGTGCTGGCCAATGTGGTGCGCAAGTTCGATGCAATGGGCCTGACCATCTGCGCCGCGTTCGAACTCGAGTTCTACCTGATCGACCAGGACAACGTGAACGGTCGTCCGCAGTCGCCACGCTCACCGGTTTCCGGCAAGCGTCCGATGTCGACCCAGGTGTACCTGATCGACGACCTCGACGAATACGTCGATTGTCTGCAAGACATCCTTGAAGGCGCGAAAGAGCAGGGCATCCCGGCTGACGCCATCGTCAAGGAAAGTGCGCCGGCGCAGTTCGAAGTGAACCTGCATCACGTCTCCGACCCGATCAAGGCCTGCGACTATGCGGTGCTGCTCAAGCGTCTGGTGAAGAACATCGCTTACGACCATGAAATGGACACCACCTTCATGGCCAAGCCGTATCCGGGCCAGGCGGGCAACGGTCTGCACGTGCACATTTCGATTCTCGACAAAGAAGGCAACAACATCTTTGCCAGCGAGGATCCCGAGCAGAACGCCGCACTGCGTCACGCGATCGGCGGTGTGCTCGAGACCCTGCCGGCGCAGATGGCCTTTCTCTGCCCGAACGTCAACTCGTACCGTCGTTTCGGCGCACAGTTCTACGTGCCGAACTCGCCGAGCTGGGGCATCGACAACCGTACCGTTGCGGTCCGTGTGCCCACCGGTTCCGCAGACGCCGTGCGAATCGAACACCGCGTGGCTGGCGCCGATGCCAACCCGTACCTGCTGATGGCCTCGGTGCTGGCCGGTATTCACCACGGCCTGACCAACGAAATCGAGCCGGGCCCACCGGTGGAAGGCAACAGCTACGAGCAGAACGAACAGAGCCTGCCGAACAACCTGCGCGATGCACTGCGCGAGCTGGACGACAGCGAAGTCATGGCCAGGTACATCGACCCGCTGTACATCGACGTGTTCGTGGCGTGCAAGGAAAGCGAGCTGGCCGAGTTCGAGAACTCCATCTCGGACCTTGAGTACAACTGGTATCTGCACACTGTCTGACGGCTAAACCCCTGTGGAATTGGCGGTGCACACACAACATGTGTCCACCACCATTCCCTGTGGGAGCGAGCCTGCTCGCGATAGCGGCGGATCAATCAATATTGATGTCATCTGGCACACCGCTATCGCGAGCAGGCTCGCTCCCACAAGGGGTTGTGGTTTTCTGGTCCTTAATGGGTTGGCCTTGGTCCGACAACTACTTATCCCTCTGCGTTGAGTCACTTCAATGGCAATTACTCGCAGCGACTGGGAGCAACGCTTCCAGTCCTTGACAATCGAAGGTCGGGCATTCATTGACGGCCACTACTGCTCGGCACTTAGCCGCGACACCTTTGAATGCGTGAGCCCGGTGGACGGCCGCTTCCTGGCGAACGTCGCCAGCACCGACGAAGCCGACGCGAATGTGGCGGTGCAGGCTGCGCGCCGGGCGTTCGAGTCCGGCGTCTGGGCCAAACTGGCCCCGGCTGAGCGCAAGCGCATCCTGATTCGTTTCGCCGATCTGATTCTGGCGAACCAGGAAGAACTGGCGCTGCTGGAAACCCTCGACATGGGCAAGCCGATCAGCGACGCCATGAGCATCGACATTCCTGCGACCGCCAACGCGATCCGCTGGAGCGCCGAGGCGATCGACAAGATCTACGACGAAGTTGCGGCGACGCCGCACGACCAGTTGGGTCTGGTCACCCGTGAACCGTCAGGCGTGGTCGCGGCCATCGTACCGTGGAACTTCCCGTTGATCATGGCCAGCTGGAAGTTCGCACCGGCCCTGGCGGCGGGTAACTCGTTCATCCTCAAGCCTTCGGAAAAGTCACCGCTGACGGCGATTCGCATCGCCCAACTGGCGCTCGACGCGGGCATCCCGAAAGGCGTGTTCAACGTCCTGCCGGGCTTCGGTCACACCGTCGGCAAGGCGCTGGCGCTGCACATGGACGTCGACGTTCTGGCCTTCACCGGCTCGACGGCGATTGCCAAGCAACTGCTGATCTACGCCGGGCAAAGCAACATGAAACGCGTCTGGCTGGAAGCCGGTGGCAAAAGCCCGAACGTGGTGTTTGCCGACGCGCCGGATCTGCGCGCGGCAGCTACAGCTGCGGCCAGTGCGATCGCCTTCAACCAGGGTGAAGTCTGCACCGCCGGTTCGCGTTTGCTGGTGGAACGTTCGATTCGCGAGCAGTTCATCCCGCTGCTGGTGGAAGCGCTGCAAGCCTGGAAACCGGGGCATGCCCTCGATCCGGAAACCACCGTCGGCGCAGTGGTCGATCAGCGCCAACTGGACAACGTGCTGCGCTACATCAGCATCGGCAAAGAGCAGGGCGCCCAACTGATTGCGGGCGGTAATCGCGCCCTTGAAGACACCGGTGGCCTGTACGTGGAACCGGCAATTTTCGACGGCGTGACCAACGCCATGACCATCGCCCGGGAAGAGATCTTCGGCCCGGTGCTGTCGCTGATCACCTTCGACACCGCCGAAGAAGCATTGGCGATTGCCAACGACAGCATCTTCGGTCTGGCCGCCGGGGTCTGGACCAGCAACCTGAGCAAGGCCCACACCTTCGCTCGCGGCTTGCGCGCCGGCAGCGTCTGGGTCAACCAGTACGACGGCGGCGACATGACCGCGCCGTTCGGCGGGTTCAAGCAGTCGGGTAACGGTCGGGACAAATCGCTGCATGCGTTCGATAAATACACCGAACTCAAAGCGACCTGGATCAAGCTCTAACACTTCTACAGCGGCGGTCGCAGGCAAGTGCCCGCGACCGTTCGGGAACTCAATCATGCAAAAACATGTAAACAGCTACTACGCCGCAACCCGCAACGAGACCATCGATTTTCCGGTGCTCGAAGAACTGGTCGAGTGCGATGTCTGCGTCATCGGCGCGGGCTACACCGGTTTGTCCTCGGCCCTGTTCCTCAGTGAAGCGGGCTACAGCGTCACCGTGCTCGAAGCCGCCAAGGTCGGCTACGGCGCCAGCGGTCGCAACGGCGGTCAACTGGTCAACTCCTACAGCCGCGACGTCGATGTCATCGAAGAGCGTTACGGCGACAAGACTGCCGAAGTGCTGGGCAGCATGATCTTTGAGGGCGCGGACATCATCCGTTCGCGCATCAAGCAGTACGACATCAAGTGCGACTACAAGCCCGGTGGCATTTTCGCGGCGCTGAACAAGAAGCAGCTCAAAGGCCTGGCCGAGCAGAAACGCAGCTGGGAGCGCTACGGCAACAAGAACCTGAGAATGCTCGACGCGGCCGAGATCAAGCACGAAGTGGGTTGCGACAACTACGTCGGCGGCCTGCTGGACATGCAGGGCGGCCACATCCACCCATTGAACCTGGCACTCGGTGAAGCCTCGGCCATCATCGGCCTGGGCGGCAAGATCTACGAGCAATCGGCGGCCGTGGAAATCACCTACGGCGAGCCGATCACCGTGCGCACTGCCAAAGGCGTGGTGCGGGCCAAATACCTGCTGATCGCCGGCAACGCCTACTTGCCTCAGGACCTCGACAACCGCGTCACCCGCAAGAGCATGCCCTGCGGTTCGCAAATCGTCGTCACCGAGCCCTTGTCGGCCAAAGTCGCCAAGAGCCTGATCAGCAACAACTACTGCGTCGAAGACTGCAACTACCTGCTCGACTACTACCGCCTGACCGCCGACAACCGTCTGCTGTACGGCGGCGGCGTGGTCTACGGCGCCCGCGAACCGGACGACATCGAACAACTGATCCGTCCGAAAATCCTCAAGACCTTCCCGCAATTGAAGGACGTGAAGATCGACTACCGCTGGACCGGCAACTTCCTGCTGACCATGTCGCGCATGCCGCAATTCGGCCGTATCGAGAAAAACGCCTACTACATGCAAGGCTACAGCGGCCACGGCGTCACCTGCTCGCACCTGGCTGGCAAACTGATCTCGGAAATGATCCGCGGCGACGCCGAACGCTTCGACGCGTTCGCCTCCCTGCCGCACATGCCGATGTTCGGCGGTCGCACCTTCCAGGCCCCGCTCACCGCCATGGGCGCCGCGTACTACGCACTGCGTGACCGTTTCGGCATCTAAACGCCACAATCCCTGTGGGAGCGAGCCTGCTCGCGATGAGGTCGGCACAATCAACATTGATCGCCTGACACACCGCCATCGCGAGCAGGCTCGCTCCCACAGGAGATTGATGGCGGACACAAAATCTGTGGRCGACCGGGACCAACCTGTGGGAGCGAGCYTGCTCGCGAAGAGGCCGGCACAGTCAACATTGATGCTACCTGACACACCGCCATCGCGAGCAAGCTCGGCTCCCACAAGAGATTGATGGCGGACGCAAAACCCGTGGACGATCGGGACCAACCTGTGGGAGCGAGCCTGCTCGCGAAGAGGCCGGCACAGTCAACATTGATGCTACCTGACACACCGCCATCGCGAGCARGCTCGGCTCCCACAGGAGATCGATGGCGGACACAAAATCTGTGGGCGATCGGGACCAACCTGTGGGAGCGAGCCTGCTCGCGATGAGGCCGGCCCATTCAACATTGATATCGCCTGACACACCGCCATCGCGAGCAAGCTCTGCTCCTACAGGAGATTGATGGCGGACACAAAATCCGTGGACGACCGGGACCAACCTGTGGGAGCGAGCCTGCTCGCGAAGAGGCCGGCACAGTCAACATTGATGCCGCCTGACACACCGCCATCGCGAGCAGGCTCGCTCCCACAATTTGCCCATCTAAACTGAGTGAGATCAGGCTCAACAGCCTTTTTACCCAACCATTTATCGAACCTGCTGAGCAACACCAGCAAACGTGATTTAATACCCGACTTTCACGGTTCAGGGACAGGGAAGCGGTGTTCTTCGCGGCCAAAAGTCGCCCGCCATCCACCCCCATTACCCGAGGGTCTGTACGTAAACTCGCCGAGCGGCGATCAGGCAAGGCAAAAACAGGCGAGCAAGCGGAATGTAGGGACCTACATGAGCATTGCGAGCCTGTTTTTAACGCAGCATGATCGTCGCGCAGGCAGTTTTCGTACAGAGCCTAAGTCGTTCTCACATAAGGCTGTCATGGATACGGGTTCTCGACTCAAATTAGTACGCGAAAGCTACAAACTGTCCCAGCGCGAGCTGGCCCGGCGTAGCGGCGTCACCAATGCCACCATCTCCCTGATCGAACAGAATCGAGTCAGTCCTTCTGTCAGTTCCCTGAAAAAGCTCCTCGAAAGCATTCCCATGTCTTTGGCGGACTTCTTCACCTTCGATCAGCCGCCCCAAGAGCACAAATACGTCTTCCGCGCCAACGAGCAGCCCGACCTGGGCCGTGATGGCCTGCGTCTTTTGCTGATCGGCGCTTCGGTGCCGAGTCGGCAGATGCGTCTGTTGCGCGAGCAATACGCACCGGGTGCCAGTTCTGGCGAAGAGCCGATTGTGCATGTGGAAGGGGAGGAGTGTGGGCTCGTTACGCGTGGCACGGTTGAGCTGACGGTTGATGGGCAGGTCAGTGTGCTCAACGCTGGCGACGGGTATTACTTCCCGACGACGCTGCCGCATCGGTTTCGGAATATTGGGGCGGATGAGGCTGAAATCATCAGTGCCAACACCCCGGCGAACTTCTGATGGGAAAGGCGGCTTGAGGGCTGCTTCGGTCCCGAGTGTGCGAAAACCTGCACCTTTACCTGACGCTGGATTCAAAAAATGAACGATCGGCTTTGCCTTGTCTTTGTTCCAGCATTAGTAGCTCTTCTCACTAATGCCGAAAAAACAAAAGGCTCTCCGTTGACTGAATCGGAAGTACTTACGATCAGAGATCAAGCAGCATGTATTGCAGTCCCGGTAAGCTCCGCAATTGAAATGGAAGAAAAGCGTGGGTACGCAGACATAGTGGCAGAAGACTGTTGGGTTGGATGGCTGTCCGCACGATCCAAGATATTTGGTTCTTAGATCAGTCCATCGCTATGCGTTTAAGCCCGTCATCATTTCGCTCCAATTGACAATCCGGATCATCCAAAACACTATCACCCCATGACCTACACACGCCGCATAAACATGATGTGCTCCTCCATGACCGCCTCTGGCGGGCCGTGAGGTCATGCGTTCGTAGGATTTGACGTAATAACCCAAGGCCCCGCCAGAAATGGACGGGGCTTTTTAGTTCTCCGTCCACCGATGGCTAACGGAGAATGAAATGTTCGAGATCAGACGCGCCACGCCAAGCGATTCCCAAACAGCCTTCGACATTCGCCTTCAAGCGATACGGCACCAGTGCATCGGCGCCTATACGAACGAAAAAGGTGACGGATCTATTTAAGTAAATAGATCCGTCACCTTTTTATTTTACAGGGCTTAACCGACTGGCATCAGGCGATACGTCGACGGCATTCTTGTAGCCCTGTCAGTGCGTTTTCAACTAGTGCTCCAGTGCTTTGCACTGATTGCGCAGGCCGTCGTCTTTGATATTTTGGCAACCCCCCCAGCCCTGCTTGGCCTTGCAATAGTTGCGCTGGTCATCATCGCGGATGTTCCCACAATCACTGCCACCTGTTTCCCCTTTGCAGGCATTGCGCAGGTCGTCGTCTTTGATATTTTGGCAGCCTCCCGAGCCCTGCTTGGCCTTGCAATAGTTGCGCTGGTCATCGTTGCGGATGTTTCCACAATCGCCAGTACCTTCTGTTTCTGCTTTGCAGGCATTGCGCAGGTCGTCATCTTTGATGTTTTGACAGCCGCCTCGTCCCTCACGAGCCTTGCAATAGTTACGCTGGTCATCATTGCTGATGTTGTCGCAACTGGCGTAAACGTAGCTGCTGAACATCAACAACACGGCGAGGATTAGTCTCATTACACACTTCCATGATTTACCAGGGAACAGCCTGGTGCTGGTTGGTCCAAGATGATTGGGTGTTGTGGCGCGCTATCACATTGACATCATTTTATAGGAAAGTTCCAAGGCGGAATACGAGGGCATAGGTACATGGAACGCCGCCTCTCAAATTAGTACGCGAAAGCTACAAACTGTCCCAGCGTAGCGGCGTCACTTGCGCTTGCTCGGACGGTATCTACGCCGACCAGTCGAAGCAGTACACAAATTCGTAGGAGCTGCTGCAGGCTGCGATCTTTTGAGGCAGCCAACACTTAACCGACAGGCATTAGCCTGGGTGGTTGCTTTCGAACCTGAACGTTTTCAAACAGCCGGACGCGGATGTTTTGTAACGCTGCTCCAAGATTGACACGCCGGATCACCCCAAACACTATCGCCCCATGACCTACACACGCCGCATGAACATGATGTGCTCCTCCATGACCGCCTCTGGCGGGCCGTGAGGTCATGCGTTCGTAGGATTTGACGTCATTACCCAAGGCCCCGCCAGAAATGGACGGGGCTTTTTAGTTCTCCGTCCACCGATGGCTAACGGAGAACGAAATGTTCGAGATCAGACGCGCCACACCAAGCGATTCCCAAACAGCCTTCGACATTCGCCTTCAAGCGATACGGCATCAATGCATCGGCGTTTATACCGCGGAGCAAATGCTGGCCTGGACGGCAGGATCAGCCGAGGACGGGTACAGCGACCTGATGGAAAAACACTTTTATCTGGGCTGTATTCAAGGAGAACCAGTGGCGACGGGAATGCTTGATCTGGAGAGCGGCGAAATCGGCGCGATCTTTGTGCTTCCGGGTTTTATGCAACAAGGCATCGGCATGAAAGTCCTGAACCACCTGGAATGCTTGGCACGGAACTTAGGCCTGAAAGAAGTCAATCTGGACGCCACGCTGAACGCTGCTGATTTTTACCGGCGATGCGGTTACGTGGGTAACGAACCTGCTATTTACTATTCACCTTCCGGGCTTCAATTGGCGTGTGTACCGATGGTGAAAGGGCTTTTGTAGGGCAGGCGGGGGTTAGTTGCTTAACTGGCTGCAGACCCCGGGGGGCGGGGGCTCGTGCGGGACTTAATATTCCAGATGGCCACGATTGACAAACTCTTACGACTTGTAGGAATTTAGCCGCCCGCAGGTAAGGCATATCTGCTGACGGCCAAAAGATAGCCGTTATTCACCACACAAAGGATTGTCTATGCAAGGTTCAAATACCGTTGCCCAACCGGCGGGCGGTCAGCTGGTGCGTGCGCATCAGAACACCCCGCACATGAACATTGCCCAGCAAATCCTCGAATGTCTGTTTCGGCGTCGCAGTCTTGCCCCGGAACAAGATCATGAGCTTACGTTGCAGGTGCTGGAACCCCATCTGGCGAAGGTAATGCAGGCGGTCGAGAGCGGTCGCAAGGTCGAAATGGTCTTGCCAGCCTTTCCCGGCAAATCGCCCAGCCGCAAGAAAACCCTGAGCCATCTCCCTGATCTTGCTGAACACCATGCAATCGACGAGTTACACCGCCTGTGTGAAGAGATCCGGGAGATCTATGCACCGGGCGCRCTGATTCATATCTGCTCCGATGGCTATGTGTTCTCTGACCTGGTGCATGTTCCCGATTCTGACGTCAAGGCTTACACCGACGCTATCCAGGACTACGCCGAACAGCACTATCCCGGTACGTTCGCCCATTTCGACCTCAGGGATGCCTATCCTCAGCTTGATTGCCTGGACGCCATGCGTGAGGAGATGATGATCGAGCACGGTCAGTCATTGATCCTGTTGCAGCAGCGCTTCAAGGATGAACCGCACATGATGTTGATGTACTGCGGTATCCATCGCTTTCTGTCCGAGGATTATTCGGGGCTCAAGGTATTCGCCGGCATGAGCCTGAATGCGGTGAAGAAGGTCGCCAAACCGGCCTCCCAGCGGGTGATTCAGCGCAGTGAGGCCTGGAGCGCCCTGTTACTGGCGCGCTACCCGCATTGCCTGCGCCTGTCGATTCACCCGCAACTGGCGGTGTCGACGAAGATCGGTATCCGGCTGGTGCCCACCAGTGACCTGTGGCGCACTCCCTGGCATTCGGTAGCCATCAAGCGACGGGGTGTGGTCACCCTCGAAAAACGCAGTAATGTCGATGAGCGCTACCACCGTCTGGTGTTCCGCAAGGGGCGTCCTTGTCACTACGCCAGTGCTCAATGATGGCGTCCCGGTTGCGGGTCGAAGCCGTACTCTTCGATTTGGATGGAACCTTGGTCGACACCTTGCCGGACATCACCTGGTGTCTGAACCAGGTGTTACTCGAACACGGTTACCCGACGCTGACTGCGGAAACGGTGCGGGGGTATATCGGCGGCGGGACCACGGCGATGATTGAGCGGGTTGCCGCGCAGTTTGGTATCGCTGATGCAATCGCCCTGCACCAGCGCTACGTGACGCTGTATCAGCACAACCTGGTTCAATTTTCCCGGCCATTCAGCGGTGTACTGGAATTGCTCGAAGGCTGCCGCCAGTTACAGCTGCCGCTGGCTATCGTGACCAACAAGGCCGAGGAAATGGCCTTGCAGGTTTCCAGAACATTGCTGCCGCAGAATACTTTCGGGCCGATTCTTGGGCATCGCGCGGGCAGGTCACTCAAACCTCAGCCGGATGTGGCGTGGGAAGCCGCGCGGCGGTTGTCGGTTGATCCGCAACGCTGCTTGTTCGTCGGTGACACAGAGATCGACCTGAAAACCGCCCGTGCTGCAGGCATGTACTCGGCAGCAGTCACCTGGGGGTATGGCCTGACTCAGACGTTGCAGGCCCAGGTCCCGAACTTCTGCTGTGAGCAACCGTCCGGGTTGTTACGCATTCTGCAGCAAGTCTGCGGGACAGCGCATGTGCTCACCGAGCATGGCGATACCGTCAAATCCTATTGATACACACAAACCCTCAAGGAAGTTGTTCTATGGAACATAGAGATGCCTGGATCGCTGCCGTCAGCGATTTGCTGTCTGGTTATCTGCTCAAAGGCACGGATGATAGTTTCGAAACACAAGGCCGGGCACATCTGGCGCGCAGCCTGGGGCAGTACTTTGATCAAAACCTGCCGGTACGTCTGGTACTGCCAGGTTTTCCCTGCAAGTCGCCCAATGCCAGTGACCAGACCTTCGGCGTGCTGCCGGATTATGGTGAGGTGATGGCCATCGAACGCCTCGACCAGCTCGGCCAAGCCATCGCCGCATTGCACGCACCGGGCTGTGTGGTGTCGATCCTCAGTGACGGGACGACGTTCAATGACATCGTTGGGGTGGCCGACGACGTTCGCGCAGCCTACAACCGGGCTTTGCGTGAACTGTGCACCACCCATACGATTCAGTGGGTCAGCATGGAAGACCTGTTCCCGCAGGCCCAAAGTGCCGAGTCGGTCCGCGCCAGCCTGGTCAAGCAGGCCCGTCTACCCTGGAAAAACCTTGGAGAGCTGATCGAGCAGAGCCGGCACGATGAATCCCTCAGCCAGGCCCATGACAACCTCTGCAGTCATTTGTACAACGACCTGCGCCTGTGCCGTGAAGACGGGCAGAGCGAGGACGAGTACCTGCAGCAAATCAACTTCAAAGCCTACCAAATGATGTTTCGCGGGCAGGCCTTGAATGCGGCAGTGGATCGTTTCTTCGGCGATKACATTCGATTGTCGGTCCATCAGTACAGCAATGCCGGACCCAAATTCACCGTTGGGTTGGCTGAAGGGCTGACCCGTGTCGACAGCCCCTGGCATGCCGTGCCGGTGTGCAACATCGATGGTAGCCAGCGTCTTCGCGCACGGGCCCAGGTCGACCTCGACCACCATGTGCTGGTCACCTGGCAGGGGCGGCCATGGCTCTACCACCAAACAGAAAACCCGCAGGCCCAAGGCTTCGAATACGAACTGCAAAAGCTTCCGCTATTTGGCCTGGTGGTGCGAGACCCGCTGGGGCTGGGGTTCGAGCGACTGTCCACCGGCCTGCTCGAGGCACTGGTGGAAACCTTTGGTTTCGTCTGTCTCAAGGGTTGTCGCTTCGACGACCAGGACAGTTTTGCTCGCAGCTGCGAACGTTTTGGCACGCTGTACGAGTGGGCCTTCGGTGCCGTGCATGTGGTCAAGCCCGCGGACAAACCCCAAGGCGTGGTGCACTCGCTGGAAAAAACGCCGTTGCACTGGGACCTGAACATGCTGCCCGACAGCGACCCACAGGTTCAGCGCAATCCGAAATTCTGCGCCAGCAAATTCATGCTGTATTGCAAGACAGCGCCGCAGCCGGGCGAGGGCCAGACCACCATCGTCGACAGCCGAAACGTGCTGCGAAAAGTCGGGCAGCACGTCGCCCGACAATGGCAGGCAGTGAACATCACCTACTACACCAAGATGACTTACTTCGGCGGTTCGCCGCGCATGTACAGCCTGGTGGATCATCACCCCCGTAGCGGCGAACTCATCCTGCGTTACCAAGAGGGCACCGACTCGACATTGCAGACCCTGAGCCAGTCTGTGCAAGACCATGATGAGCAGGCCCAGCAGGCGCTGCTTGAACAGGTCAACGCGCTGGTTTATGACCCGGATTGCCTGATCGCCCATCAATGGAGCGAAGGTGATCTGGTGCTGATCGACAACTATCGGACGCTGCACGGCCGACTGCCGATGTCGCCGGCTTCCTCCTCGCGGGAGCTGTGGCGGGTGCAGGTTTACTAACCGTTATTGTCTGGCAGGCCCTGGGGACAGGGCCTTGCAAGAAACTCCCTTATAGGTAGTCCGTTTGACGTCATTCGGGCTGCCTTCACATTCGTTTAGCTAAACGGGTATTCGTACGAAGCAACGTGTTGAGTAAATAATTTTTCATATAAGTGATATGGAACGCCGAGGATATTTATCTCAATGCAAGGAGGCGAAAGCTCTTTCGAATAATCCAGGATGCTCACGCCAGCGCATGGAATGACCATGCCTAAAAGGTGACAGATCTGAATGGCACTTATTGAGATAGCCGTAGATGTCGATTTTCAGCGGAATTGCGGAATGGTAAGCAAGCCAGTCTGTGTCAGTGGGAATAGCGCCGCTCGGCCATTAAATTCATGAAAGCGGCAAAGTGCGGTGTCAGGACGCAGTAAAGGTATTGTTCACCGGCCAGCGCATTTCTAGACATTCACTCAAATAACTCATAAACGCTTTGACCTTGGGTGTGATGGCGGCGCGCTCTTGGACGCATACATAAATATCGAGCGGTTCAGCGTAGGCATAAGTTGAAGCGTGGCAATCTTCAAACAGAGGAACGAGTTGGCCACTCTCGATATAGGGCGCCGCCACGAACTCTGCCAAGCGGATAATTCCCGCGCCGTGGATAGCCATTTGGGCTAGAGCGTCAATATCGTCACTGATTGCGGTCGCATTGATAGTAGCGTCGTAACGTTGCCCATCCCGGATAAAAACCCAACGTAGAAAGCGTCCATCCAGCGGGTAGCGAAAGGCCAGGCAGGCGTGCTGTTGGAGTTCGTCAGGGCTGCGTGGCCAGCCGGCTCGTTCCAAATAGGTGGGGGACGCGCAGATGATAAAAGGGACCGAAACGATCTTGCGAGCGACGATCCCCTCTTCTAGTTGTGGTTTGATCCGCAGGCTCAGATCAATGCCATCTTGAATATGATTAATTTTGCGATCTGTGGTTGAGAGTTCAAGTGTCAGGCCTGGGTAACGGGTACCGAAACCGGCGATTATTGAAGCCAACACATGCCGCCCGAAAGCCGAGGTAGAAGCGATGCACAGTCGCCCTTGGAGTTGAGTCTGCGCGTTGGTGATCGCACTTTGCGCCGATTCGAGATCACGCGCTATGCGCTTCACTTTTTCGTAGTACACCGCGCCGCTCTCGGTTAACACCATGCTACGTGTGGTGCGCTGGAGAAGGCGTGTGCCTAGATGGGTTTCCAAGCGATTTATGGTCTGGCTAACGGCTGCTGCACTGACACCCAGGGTTTTGGCTGCGCCCACGATGGAGCCCGCGTCAACCACCTTGATAAAGCTATCAATCGCACCTAACAGGTTCATCTTTAGCCCAATGGGAAAAATCATTCATAAGATTTTCTTTATAAAGTAATTACCTTTAATCGTCTAGTTGCTGATTTTTGATCTTGTTATGGTACTCGTTACCTATCAATGGACGATCAAAAAGGTCTGATATGAATCCCCAAGCACCCTCTAAAACTCTATTTTTCAACCGGCGCAAACTCTCGGCTCGCACGACTCATTATATTTTTGCACTCTATATGGCCACCATCATGGCGTTCTTGATGTCACTCGTGATCACGGCGGCAAACTCCGGCATTGGGACTGATTATCTAAGTAATACACTGCGCGCCTATAAATTGGCTATGCCCGTTGCATTCCTGTGCATACTGGTCGTTCGCCCCATTGTGCTCAAACTGGTTTCTTTAACGGTACACCCACATTAAGAGTGGCTTCTCAGCGGCCTCATTTGGAAAAAAGGTGACAGATCTATTTGAGTAAATAGATCTGTCACCTTTGTATAGGGTTAGGCTGCATTGTTAATTGCAGCTTCTAAATGTTTAATCGTATCGTGCTCTCCGAATGCCGATAGAGCCTGGTTAACTATAACCCAGCTATCACCTAGCTTCCCTGTTATGTGGTGCTGGTAAAGATTGTAAATTGAATAATATGCCATTTCCATGTCGGCGCTAAATTTTAGATCTTCGTCTTGTAGGGCTGCAGCAGGTTCTAAGTATCGCTCATTAACATTTAATTCGTCTTTGCCATGGATGACGGCTTCTATTGCGTCGTAGGGTAAAGAAAAGTCAATTTTTTGCACTGTTCCTGCAATGGTTTCACGGTATTCAGTGATTCCGTTGTTGCTGGTGTAGTTAAGCCAAAGCTTATAAGCTTTTTTGCAAAGATCAATCTGGACCCTTTTTTGTTTCTCTGGATGTAACTCAAAATATTTTTTCGCTACTGGATGCATACGAAGCCTGATGTTTGGTTTAGGGGAGGGCTGCGGAGTGTCGCTCCGAGTAAGCGACGCGAATGGTCTTGAACCGTCTATTAGGCGTCACTGCCGCCAGATAAGTAAATAACCTTGAAAAAGTGGGGGTATTAACCGATCTCAAGTCAAGGCTAATGGGTGTCCCCTTTGTTGCGCAACAAGTACCAACTTTTGGTTGTGAGTGATTAATTCCTCTGTTTGTCACAGATATAGAAACTACAAAACTTGCAACAGGCTGTCCGTGATTATTCCCGAAAAAACCGTCTCGACCGGTCCGGTCAGAAAGACAGGTCCCACGCCATCCCATTGAACCGTTACAGTCCCGCCATCACATTCAACCTCCACGGAGTTGTCTAACAAACCACGACGAATTCCGTTAACAGCAGCGCCACAAGAGCAGGAACCTGAACCAAGCGGAATACCGCCCCAGCGCTCCCAAATGCGCAATCGAATGTGCTTTCGGTCAATGATCTGGACGAAATGCACGTTCGTCCTGAGGGGAAATAGGGGATTAGTTTCAATTGCCGGTCCAATTGTCGCTATATCAACGGCTGCTAGATCATCCACAAAATAGGAGCAGTGCGGATTTCCCATGCTGCAAGCTGTTGGGCTGCCAGCAAGTGGCAAAACAGCAGTATCCATTTCCAAAGCCAGAGGAATATCCGACCAGCCGAAAAGCGGCACTCCCATGTCGACAGAAATGGCGCCGGTTGAGGTTCGTTCGCAAGTCAGTAGACCACGGTTGGTTCGGAGCGCTATCGAAGTAATATTGGATTCGCGCATCAGCATATCCGCGGCACCCCGCGTTGCGCTGCCACAAACGTCCAGCGTGGAGCCATCTGCGTTCCAAAACATCAAGCGCGCATCTGCATCATCGCAATCGAGCACCACTGCGAGTTGATTGAATCCGACTCCTTGGTTCCGATCCCCCATCCGCCGCGCCAGGTTACTTGTCATTGGATTGGACGAATTTCGCGAGTCCACGATAACGAAGTCATCGCCATTGGCGTGCATTTTATGAAAGCTCAGCGGCATTGATCGACCCTGGCGAGAGGTGGGGGAGGCTAGCCAGATGATTTTCAGATTTATTTACAGCTATCGTCTAGCCCTTAAATGACCGCGGGGCAGGCCCTGAGTGCAGTGCCCTCCAATAATCCCCTCCGAGACCTCAACCCATCACTGCGCAATAAAGTCGCGTACCACCCGAATAGTCTGCGTCGGCGCCTCTTCCATCAGCCAATGTCCTGCCCCCGGCACCACCACTTCCGTGACCTTGTCCGCTGCGTTGCGCATAACGATCGCCTCATTACTTCCAAAAGATTTTTCACCCCCGATAGCCAATACCGGCATGGTCAGTCGCGCCGCCATCGACGCTTTGTTGTCCACCTCATCCTGACGAATGCTGCGGAACTGGGCGAAGGCTGCGTGCATGGCGCCGGGGCGGGCATAGAGCTTGGCGTAATGCTGGCGGGTTGCTTCATCCACCTTGGTGGGATTGCCCGCGAACTCGTTCCAGAACCGGTCCAGGTAGATGCGCTCACGACCGGCCACCAGGCGTTCAGCATCCGGCCCGCCAAAGTCGAAGTGCCAAAGCATTGGTGAGCGGACAATGTCGTTCCAGGGCGGAATACCCGGCACGGGCGCATCCATCACCACCAGGCGATCGGTACGCTGCGGATAACGCGCGGCGTAGGCGTAGGCGACCATGGTGCCGATGTCATGGCCGATGACCACCGAGTGTTCGATACCCAGCGCGGCCAACACCGCACGGATGTCGCCCGCCTGGTTCTTCTTGTCGTAGCCGCTGTCCGGGATCGACGACAAGCCCATGCCGCGAAGGTCCGGCACCACGACCGTGTGATCCCGGGCCAGATCGGCAGCCAGTGGCGCCCACATATCGCCGGTATCGCCAAAGCCATGCAACAGCACCACGGCCGGCCCCTTGCCGCCGACGCGCACATGCAGTGTGACGCCTTCTACTGGAATGTCCTGAATACGAAAGGAGGCAGGAAATGGCGTCACCTGAGCATGTGCCGGGAGGCTTAGAGCAAGCAGCATAAAAGCGGTCAGCAGGATGCGGGGCATGATGGTGTCTCTGGACGTACGCGTGGAAGGGCCCGAGCCAATGTGCGTGTTGCTTGGGGGGAGAGTTGACCGCGCAACGTGATGCACATTATCGACATGCGCCATTCAGTAGCAAGCCGATACGATCAGAATGGCGAGTCTTCTGAAGCACGATAAGGTCCCGTTCGGAAGAGCTTAGATCGTTTGGTTGTGGATGTTGGTCGTTATCCTGACCCGGTGTGGCGGCGTCGCCGATGCCACCAAAGCTGCCGTGGGCCAAAGGCAGAAATCGGCCATTAGCGGACGGCCACTTACCGACTGCTCAGGCCGCTCCACGGGCCATTGAAGGGGGCACAGCGCCCATTGAAATGTGACAGATGGGGACAACCCGAGCGCTGTCTTATGAAGAAGTACTAATTTATGATGCTGCATTGATCAATTTGGAAAAGGCACTATGAGTACACGTTCTGATCTCCTTGCCAGTGCAGAGATTTTATTGCGTACGAAAGGCTACGCAGCCTTCAGCTATGCCGATCTGGCTGAAGAGATCGGCATCAAGAAGGCGAGTATTCATCACCACTTTCCTACCAAAGAAGGTCTGGCGATCGCCATCGTTGAGAGCTATCTGTTCCGCTTCAAGAGCCAGCTGGAATGCATCAATGTTGAAAATACCGGCATTATTGATCGGCTCAATGCTTTCGCCATGATGTTCGCGAAAAGCAGCGAAAGCGCGCTGCTTCCGCTCTGCGGCGCTTTGGCGGCGGAGCTGCTGGCTTTGCCTGAAAGCCTGAAGCAGATGACGAAAGATTTTTTCGAGATCCATCTCAATTGGCTTCAGGAAAATATCGTGAAGGGCCAAGAGGCCGGCGAGCTCAAAGCTGAGCTCGACAGCGTGAAGGTCGCCAGGCTCATTCTGAATACATTGGAAGGCGGCAGCTTTGTCTCTTGGGCACTGAACGACAATTACGAGCAGTTTTCTGGATTTGACTTCATCTTAGATGGGCTTCGGGTTGCCGGGACGCAGCACTGAGGCTCAGCAGCCTTTCTCCCCAGCAGGGCTTGTTCCTACCTCATGAACGCTACATCCGCCTAATCTAAATCTTCTGAGTATTTCTCGCGTGCTCCTTCTATCGGGAGTACGTCGCGTCTCGCATTTTTCACGCAGTTGTTGCCCGCCTTTTCCTCCTCGCACCTGAACTGATGTTTTTGAGAGCTGCGACACCTGCACGGTGATCGCAAGCATCCCTATTCCAGAAATGTGATTACAGAATCTATTTTTCCACGTTGAGTTATAAGACAATTACCTCTTGTTGCAATACCTACTAGTTGGTAGGCTTGTTTCTCTTCCGAGCCAAACGGCCGGTCCATCCGAAGAGGAACGAACACATGAGCAACAACCTGAATGGTATCGATGTCGCCGCACTCCAGCAGTTTGCCCAAGGCGTTGCTGAGGATGCGACCAAGCGTCACGCAAGCTTTAACGTGAAGACCGAGTGGAAAGGCCAGACTCGTTCCGTGGCGAAGGTCAATCGCTACAGCCTGGCCGGGGAAACCTACTCGCGCGACTTTGAAATTGTCGCCGACGAGCCAAACGAATTGTTGGGGCAGAACACCGCACCTAACCCGCAGGAACTGCTGATGGCCGCGCTTAACGCCTGTATGTCGGTCGGTTACGCGGCCAATGCCGCAATGATGGGCATCAAGATTCACAGCCTGGAAATCGAGACTGACGGCACCCTCGATCTGCGTGGCTTTTTGGGCATCGACGAAAGCGTCAATCCTGGTTACGACGAAGTAAGCGTCGTGATTCGCCTGCGCACTGACGCCCCTCGTGAGCGCGTTGAAGAGCTGCACAAGGTGGTGCTGAAAACCTCGGTCAACTACGCCAACTTCTCGAAAGCTATTCGTATGGTGCCGACCCTCGAAGTACTTGAAGGCTAATTCGTCTGATTCATCGAGATAAATAGCTTGCGTGCACCAGGCAGAAAGCTGTCTCGGTGCCGCCTCTTACGAAATCTGTATACCCGGAGTCTGTAATGAACGATTTTTTTAAAGGCAAGAAACTGTTGGTCGTCGGCGGCACCAGTGGCATGGGCCTGGAAACGGCGCGCATGGCGCTCAAGGCTGGCAGTAGCGTAGTGCTCACCGGCAGCAAGCAAGACAAGGCTGACGCCGTTCGTAATGAGCTGAGCCCGCTGGGTTCAGTGTCGGTGATCGTAGCCAACTTGATGACTGAAGAAGGCATGAACTTCGTCCGCGACGAAATCAACGCCAAACACAGCGATATAAGCCTGATGGTGAACTCGGCTGGGATCTTCATTCCAAAACCGTTTACCGAGCACGACGAAGCGGAGTACGACATGTACCTGTCGCTCAACCGCGCGACCTTCTTCATCACTCAGGCCGTCGTGAAAAACATGCTCGCAATCAAGCGCGAAGGGTCAATCGTAAACGTCGGCTCCATCGGTGCACAGGCCGCATTGGCCGGTTCACCTGCGTCCGCCTACTCCATGGCAAAGGCAGGTCTGCATGCGTTGACGCGTAACCTGGCAATCGAGTTGGCTCATTCGGGTATCCGCGTCAACGCGGTATCGCCAGGCATTGTTCACACCTCGATCTACGAAGGCTTCATGGACAAGGAAGCGATTCCGGAAGCGATGAAGTCGCTGAACGATTTCCACCCACTGGGTCGAGTCGGTGTTCCAGAAGACGTCGCCAACACCATCCTGTTCCTGCTGTCGGACAAGACATCTTGGGTGACAGGCGCAATCTGGGACGTGGATGCAGGGATCATGGCCGTACGTGCCTGACCACAGTGACAAGTGCAGCGCGATGGAACAGCCCTCCTTGGGGAGGGCTTTCACCGGATCGCTGCCTGGCCAAAAAACGGCTGAACGCTGGCTGAAGGAGTCTCCAATGTCTATCACGACAAAAGCCGCACTGTTGAATGTCGCGGAAACACAGATGCGCTCCAAAGGTTACTCAGCGTTCAGTTACGCCGACCTAGCAGCACAGATCGGCATCAGGAAAGCCAGTATTCACCATCATTTCCCGACCAAGGAATGCCTGGGCGCGGAGCTGATCAAGGATTACATCAATCGCTTCAAAGAGACACTTGGTTCGATAGAAGCCACGCATCCCGATCCGCTGCTGCGGCTACGTGAGTTTTCGCGGCTTTTCGTTGCCAGTGCCCATGACGGGCTGCTGCCGTTATGCGGCGCATTGGCCGCGGAAATGGCGGCATTGCCTGTATCGCTGCAAGGACTCACTCGAGAATTCTTTGAGTCACAGCTCGACTGGCTTAAAGCCACCCTCAGTGACGCAGCCCAGCTGCACAACTGGTCGCTGGACAAGCCCATTGAGGAGTACGCCTTCATGCTGCTGAGCGCGCTGGAGGGTTCAAGTCTCATCGATTGGGCTTTGGGTCGGTCAACCTACCCTTTAGCTGGCTTTAATCATTTGCTTGAAACGCTGGCAATGCGGTCTTCATTTCTTCTCGCAGGATGAGTTATGCAAACCACTTCGAAAAAATACGTAGTCGATATCTGGTCTGATTTTGTCTGCCCCTGGTGTTGGGTTGCCAAGCGTCGTTTTGAAAAAGCCCTGGATCGCTTTGATGAAAAGGACTCTGTGCAAATAAATATCCGCGCTTATCGTCTGGCGGCGAATCACACACCTGAACCTATGATTGCGGCTCTTAAACGCAAGCTCGGTAACTCAGACACCGCTGAGGCGATGATGAGTACCGTAATCAAGTACGGCAACGATGCGGGGTTGGATTATCGCTTTGCCACCATGCAGTTTGGCGATACCACCGACGCCCATGTTCTGGTCAAGGCGGTTGACGACCCCGCAGTGAAAAAACGTCTCTTAGAGGCGCTATATGAACAAAGCACTACCCATGGCAAATCACTGTTTGATCGTTCCAGTCTGGAGGCGATTGCGCGGGAAGTGGGTGTGTCGGAAGAATCAATCAAGCTCGCATGGTCATCGGCAGAGCTGCGCGCGGAGATGGAAGAGGATGAGCATTTCGTTGCGCGACTGGGATCGGGCGTGCCGATGTTCGTCTTCAACAACGAGTTCTCGTTGCCCGGTGCTCAGCCTGAGGCCGTTTTTCTCGAAGCACTGAATAAGATGCAGGCGAAGGTACAGGTCAGGGACGACAATTTTATAGGTCAAGTCTGCGGTATTGATGGCTGCAAAATTTGATGGGCAGAGGGTGTGCGGCACTTATTAGTGCCGACCTCCTATAGCGTGGAAAGAGGATCTGATGAGTCATATCGTTGAGTTGAACGCTCCACAGTTCGCCCGCTTCGTTGCCAAAGGCAGCAGCGTGGTGCTGTTTTCAGCGTCCTGGTGCAAGCCTTGTCAGGAAATGAAGCCGGTCTTTCATGCTCTGGAGGAGAAGCTTCACTCCTCGGCAGTTTTTGGAAAGATAGACGTAGCGGTGTCCCCGACGATTGCGCAGATGTATGGCATTCGCGCGGTGCCATCCTTGGCGGTGTTCCACCAGAGCCGGCTTTTGCGGGTCATGCCTGGATCTCGTTCAGTCTCGATCCTGAAGAAAGTAATACTCGCGGAGCTGGAAGAGGCTCGTTAGTCGAGCCTCAGTCCCACCGTTCAGTCTTCTTGGTTCGCTGCTTGTCGGTCTTTGATCGCAGGTAGAATTTTCCCCGGCCCGTTATCAAAGGGGTGAGCGCGATCTTCATTGAAGATTTCCGTCAGCAGCGCGTTAGCGCGCTTGTAGGCGTCGTACTTGAACTCGGTATCGTCCTCCGGCTGGGCAGCCATTTCTTCAAGCATGTCCAGATTCAGTCGACGGAATCTATCAGCCCGTTCCCGCGCCTCGTAGCGCCCGACTCCCAGCTGTTCCAGCGCTCTGCGCCCAAGGGATAACGCGCTCTCAAAAGTTTCCCGCTCGACTGCCTCTATACCCATCTGGCGTAGGGTAATGATGTGCCCCATATCGCGAGCGCGCACCACCAACTTCAGAGATGGAAAATGCTCCTGAGCCAGCCTGGTCAATGCCAAGTTGTCTTCCTGATTGTCGATCGCGTTGATCAACACCACTGCTTGTGCAGCACCGGCGGCATGCAGCAAATCGAGGCGGGTCGCGTCGCCATAGAACACCTTGACCCCGAACTTGCGCAACGTCTCGATATGATCGGGATCGTGATCCAGCACCACTACTTCAAAACTACAGGACATCAGTAGACGGCCGGCGATTTGGCCGAATCGACCGAAGCCGGCGATGATCACCCGAGTATTGCTCTGGTCGATGGTGTCAGCTTCCTGATTGCCCCGTTTATTTGCGGACTCCATGCGATTGAGCACCAGGATCAGCAGCGGTGTGACGCACATGGATAACGCTACCGCCAGAGTCAAACTTTTGCCCCAAGAGTTGACCAGAATGCCGGCAACCGTTGCTGCGCCAAACACGACGAAGGCGAACTCACTGCCCTGACCCAGAAACACCGCCTGCCAAGAGCGTTGTTCATTCGGGACACTCAAGAAGCGACCAAGGAGTTTGATTACCAGCAGCTTGATCAGGATAAACCCCAGGGTCAGCGTCAAGACTTTCAGTGGTGCATCAATCAACGTACCGAAGTCGATCGACATTCCGACGCCAATAAAGAACAAACCGAGCAGCAGTCCCTTGAATGGCTCGATGTCACTTTCCAGCGCGTGCCGGTATTCCGAGCTCGCTAACAGAACACCGGCGAGAAAGGCGCCCATGGCCATGGACAATCCTGCCTCTTCCAGCAACAAGCCGAATCCGAACACCAGAAATAGCGCAACGGCACTGAAGATTTCACGTAAGCCCGAACGCGCGACGAAGCGCAGGACGGGTCGGGAAACGTACTGACCCAAGAGCACCACCGCGACAATCGCACCGACGATTTTTACGATGGACAGCGCTAGTTCACCGCCGGACGGCGTACCACCATTTGCCGCCAACAAAGGAATCATCGCGACCAGCGGAATCGCCGCGATGTCCTGGAACAGCAGCACAGCAAAACTACTACGACCCACAGCCGTCGGGATCATGTTGCGCTCGTTCATCGCCTGCATAGCGATAGCAGTCGACGACAGACTCAGTGTCAAACCCACTAACAGCGCCGCCGTCCAATTCAAGCCCAGTGCGGCGCAAAACAGGGCGATTGCTGTACCACACGCAAGCATTTGCAGGGCGCCGCCACCGAACACCATACGGCGCATAGCCCAGAGGCGCTTGGGGTCAAGTTCAAGGCCAACGATGAAAAGCATCAAAACGACGCCAATTTCAGCAAAATGCAGAATGGATTCCACATCCGTTACCAACTTCAAGCCCCATGGGCCGATCAGGCCGCCGGCTAGCAGGTAACCCAGCACTGGCCCCAGTCCCAACCGAACGGCGAGGGGCACAACCATTGCCGCTGAGCCCAAGTATATGAGCATTTCAATCAGGCTGTGAGTGTCCATTCAATCATCCCTCCACGAGGTGAGGCGTGCGCTGTAATCGCGTACTTGTGAGAGCAGCGCGTTTTGATCTGCTCTATAAGCACCATGGACTGCTACCGGGCTTAGCCAACGCATTCCGCAGTAACTCGCCGTTGCCTGAAGGGGCTGGGCAAGCACCGCAAACCCGGGGTTATCGCCGATGTTGAAGTGATAGTGCTCACCTCCTGTGGTCACGGCCCATAGCAGGTGCTTGTTTTTGAGCGCGGTAGCGCCCTCGCCATAAGCCCAGCCCTGAGTGAAGACCTTGTCGATCCACAGTTTTAGAAGAGGTGGGTAGCTGTACCAGAACAGTGGATGTTGCAAAACCAGCAGATCTGCCTGTTCAACGGCCTTCTGTTCAGCTTCTGCATTGATGTTGAAATCGGGATACAAGTCGTAAAGGGAGCGGACGACGACATCGGAATTATTTGCGGCCAGCCCGAGCATCAACTTGTTGACGTTGGATTTCTCAGGGTAAGGATGGGCATAGATGATCAGAATCACGGATTGATCCCCAACAAACCTTGGCGCTCTTTCAGAACGCAAAAAGCTCCCTGGTCGTTGAGCATAAATGCACTCAACGACCAGGGAGCCAACTACTTGAAGGTGAAGCCCTACTGGCCGGCTTGCAGCTTCAACACTTCCTGTGCAGTGATGGGGTTGCCTGCGATGCCCCAGTCTCCGCTTTTGACCTCTTCAAAAATGACCCATGTGAGGGCGCGCATATTTTCGCCTTCTATCGACACCATGGCGTCAGTCACCTTGCGAATGACCTCAGCCTTTTGCTCATCGGTAAAAACGCCTTCAATGCCTTTGATCGTAACGAGTGGCATGGTGTGCTCCTGAATGCTGGAAAAGGAATGTCAGACTTCGGCTGCTGCATATTCCGGATAGTCGGTGTAACCCTTATCAATCGAATCGCTAACGCCGTAGTAGGTCGCACGATCGCCCTCGGCCAATGGCCAATCGTTTTGCATACGCTCTACCAGATCAGGGTTGGCAATGTAGGCAGTGCCGAAAGCGATCAGGTCGAGTTCACCTTTGGCCAGTTCCGACTCCGCGATCTCTTTGGTGAAGCCGCCGGCCGCCATCAAGGTGCCTTTGTAGGCTTTGCGGAATGCGGCGCCGAAACCCGGAGGTGTTTGCGCGGCGAGGATGGTCGGTTGGTAGTTCAGGTGAACGAACGCCAATTCGCGGTCATTGAGCGCAGCCGCCATGCTCATCCAGGTTTCTTCTTCACCTTCGTATACGCCAAAGTCATACAGGCGGCCGAACGGCGAGAAACGTACGCCAATCTTCGAGCCGCCGATTTCGGCTGCAATTGCATCAATGGTTTCCAGCAGGAAGCGCTGACGGTTGGCAATAGAGCCTCCGTACTGGTCGGTACGAGTGTTCAGGGCGCTGCTCAGGAACTGATCGAACAGAAAGCCGTTGGCGGCCATTATTTCGATACCGTCGAAACCGGCGTCCATCGCCATGCGCGCAGACTTTACGAAGTCCGCAATAACGCGTTTCACTTCGCCAGTTTCCAATGCACGAGGTGCGCTGGGTTGAACAGGGCCTGATTTACCAGGCTCGACCCAGGCATACACCGTGGTATCAACCGCAGGCACCGTGCCCGAGGAGACCGGTGCCAGACCATGCACCGATAGATGGGACATGCGGCCTACGTGCCACAACTGTGCAAAAATCTTCCCGCCTTTGGCATGCACTTCTTCAGTGACGTGACGCCAGCCGGGCAGGTGTTCTTCGGCATAAATGCCCGGTGTGTAGAGGTAGCCACGGGCCTCGTCGGAAATCGGCAATCCTTCAGTGATCAGAAGGCCAGCGGAAGCGCGTTGCGCGTAATACAGAGCGGTGGAGTCGTTAGGAATATTGTCCAGCGTTCGGGTGCGAGTCATTGGCGCCATGACAACACGATTTTTGAGCGCAGTGCCGGACAGATCGTACGGGGTAAACAGCTTATTCATGACTAATCTCGACGTCGTTTGAAGGGTTGAAAATCGGCGTTTTATTCAGGATTTGTCGAATGCGTCGAGGACGTGAGTGCTGTAAACCAGCGCGGCACCGGCGTTCATGTTGATAGCTACACCCAGTGCTTCGGCTACCTCTTCACTGGTAACACCGAGCTTCTTGGCTTCCGCTGCGTGGAAGGCAATGCACCCATCGCAGCGAGTGGTCACAGCTACGGCCAAGGAAATCAGCTCGCGGGTTTTGGCGTCCAGATGGTTGGTCTTGCCGCCAGCGGCGCCTAGCGCAGCCATGCCTTTCATGGTCTCCGGGGATAGGCCGTTGAGTTCAACGAGGCGAGTGTTGATATCTTTGCGGGTTTGCGTCCAATCTTGCATGGGATTCTCACAGGGGCGGGGAGGACAGTGGATATTGATCAATCAGAAATCTGAATATAAGCTACCATCCAGTAGGTAGGCGTTCAATTCAGCTTTGATGATATTTACTATCGACAATATTAAATATGCCAAATCGCATATCAGATTTTTATCGCCTACCTTCAGGATGGCAGTGTTGATCACGATGTTTCGAGCAAAAGGCTTTGCTAGCTCATAATCGCATCGCGTCAAAATCATTCTTTTTGATCGGGAGGAGCATGAATTACCTCGCACATCTCCATTTAGGTGGTCAGGAGCCAGAACAGCTGCTAGGGAGCCTCTATGGAGATTTCGTGAAAGGAGCGCTTCCAGGTCGCTTTTCTGCCAAGACTGAAGAAGCGATCAACCTTCATCGCAAGATTGACGCCTTCACTGATTCTCACCCTGTTGTCAAAAGGGCCTTAGGCCGGTTTACGGTTACGCGACGTCGATATGGGGGTATCGCCCTCGACATGTTTTTCGATCACTGCCTGGCTCGGGATTGGGACCGGTATGCCGAAACAACCTTGGAGACGTTCTCTAAAAGGGTCTACGGCCTCCTACAGAGCGAAATCGATTTGCCCGAGCGTCTAGCTCAGATTGCGCCATTGATCATTTCTGAAGACTGGCTTGGAGCGTACAGGGACTTTTCAATGATCGGCCACGGACTAGACGTTATATCCGAACGTTTATCCGAGCCTGAGAATCTACGTGGCGCGTTTGAAGAACTGACAACCCTGTATGAGCCGCTCAGTTCAGATTTCGAAGAGTTATATCCATTGCTGATGCGACTTACGAAGTTTGGTTCGACGGTTTGAAGTCGAAAGGCGGACACGCTTTCTGCTGCGCTCGTTCCCATACCGTTTCAGAGAGATGACCAAATGTCGTTCGTAGACAAGTTTGTCACTGAAGTACTGCAAAGATAACTTCTATGCACGGACAGATAAACCTAAGTATTTATTTCGGCTTCCGTGCATGTCCGCTTTTGGCGGGAGCGGTCAGTCGTAATCGACTAACCGCTGCTCGCAGGATAAAAACGGAATGTAAGCAGGTAACAAAAAACCGCAGCAATGCGGTTTTTTTGCGACTAAATGCAGGTCACTGACCTTTAGACATATCAAACCCACGCTGCTCAATCACCCCAAACACATCCACAACATCCTGAACCATGATCCGAGCAATATTGGTGACGGTGTTGATGTCGTTCTCGGCGTAGTCGGGGAGGCTGGTACAGGCCATCAGGTTGAGGTATTTGAGGACGGCGTTGAGGCGTTCGCTGACGCAGTTGTGGAGTTCGCGTAGCGGGACGTCGCTGTCGATGTGCAGGACTGGGCAGTCGGTGGCGAATTGGCTCATGGGGGTGAAGCGGTGGGGCGGGTTTTGAGTCGTCATGATTTTAATCCTAAAAAGATAAATCAAAACCGTCATAACCAATTCACAGTCGGAAACCGGCTGTGTCGTGCCTGACGGTACTGGTGCTCTTCTTAGGGCTGCGAAACCCTGTCGCCAACAATGTCAGCGACGGGTCGAATATAAGCCTCGGCTTTTGGCGCCGCAACCGGGGTGTAGGACGCTGCGCGGCCATTGTGGTGATGTGGTTTGTCCATGTTCGGCGGCGTATTTGCCGTAAACCGGGCGTTGCGGAGTGTCTGAGGAAGTTGGGAGGTAGGGCTTGGGGCTGCTTCGCAACCCAGCGGGAGCAAGCTCCCTCGCCACGGTGGGGGGATTCCTACGAGAGTTTCGGAGCTGAAAATCAAAAGATCGTCCGAACGCGGCCCGAGCCTTCGGCAGCGCCGAGCGTGGGGGAGTGGAAGTCCGTCGTGGGTTGGCTCAAGCTCGGCATCTACGTGAGCAACCGCTACGGCTTTGTAGCCAAGGAAAACCGAGATGACTCAAACACTGGAACGTGCCATCGCCATTGCTGCTGCCGCTCACGAAGGGCAGGTCGACAAGGGCGGTTCGCCGTACATCCTGCACCCGCTGAAAGTGATGCTGAGGGTCGACACCCTGGAAGAGCGGATCGTGGCGGTTCTGCATGACGTGGTCGAGGACTGCGGCATCAGCCTCGATGATTTGCGTCAAGAAGGCTTCAGTGAAACGGTGCTGGCGGCCATTGAGTCTGTCACCAAGCTGCCGGGAGAGTCCTACGAACTGTTCGTCGAACGAGCGGCGCAGAACCCGATAGGCCGTGTGGTCAAGCTGGCTGACCTTGAAGAGAACAGTGATGTGTCCCGAATCGCACAGCCGTCCTGGGAAGATCTGGAGCGAATTGAAAAGTATCGGCAGGCGATTGGCAGACTGCGTTCGTAGCGAGCCAACTCGGTATTTAAGCCCCAGCTATCACTCACGCCCGCACAGGCGTGCAAAGCTCCACCAATGTCCCGTCCGGGCAGCGAACGTAAGAGACGGTTTGTCCCCAGGGTTTGATGAGGGGGGCGGCTATTTCAGTGGCGCCGGCGTGTAGCGCTTTGGCATGGGCGGCGGGGACGTCGTCGGTCACCAGGCCCACTTCTATGCCCAGTGGTTTGGGGGAGGCGTGGGCCGAGAGGTGGCCGGTGTTGAAGTTCATCGCCGCGAGTTCGTTGGCGGCGAATGCCAGGGTGGTTTCGCCGGTGTCGAGTTCGCCGTAGGTGGCGGATTCGTGGAGGAAGCGGGTGGCAATCCCGAAGGCGGATGAGAAGAACTGGAGTGAGGCTGCAACGTCCGGGACGTAGATGATCATGTAGCCGAATTTCATGTGCAAACATTCCTTGTTGTGACATTGGGGTGGCAAATCCAGCAGAAGGCGGACGCACCATCGCATCCGCCTGTCATTCCACTACATAGCCATTTACTTGCGCAACGCCGGAGTCCTCGGCGGAATCATCCGCTTCGTCCCCGTCGCCTCGAACGCCGAAGCCAACCGCAGCAACGTCGAATCGTCATACGCACGCCCAGCAAAGGTCAGCCCGACCGGCATGCCGATGTCCGGCATCACACCCATCGGCACGGTGACCGTGGGCACGCCGAGGTGGCGGATGGCGAGGTTGCCGTTGGCGACCCAGATGCCGTTGCTCCAGGCGATGTCCGCCGACGTTGGGTCGACATCGGCATTCGCCGGGCCGACGTCGGCGACAGTCGGGAAGAGCACGGCATCGAGGCCGAGCCGGTCCATCCAGTCTTCGAGGTCGATTTTACGGGTCTGTTCAAGTCCTCGCAGGCCGTCGGGCACGGTGGTGATCTGGTCCCACGGCGTCAGGCCGCGCTCGGCCATTCGCACGTATTCGTCCATGCCGGCGGCAAGGTCGCCTTCGCGGTTGGGCAGGGTGCCGGGGTCGTGGGGGAAGATCAGCGGTCCGTTGACGTCGACCAGGCGATTCAATTTTGGATCGCCGTTGGCTTGCAGGAAGTCATCGAACGCCCACGCGGTCAGGTCCCACAGCTCATCGTGGAGGAACTCTTTGACGACGATGCCGCGATTGAACACAGTCGGCGCACCGGGGCGATCGCCTTCGCAGTTGGAGACCAGCGGGAAGTCGACGTCGATCACTTCGGCGCCAGCGGCTTCGAGTGCCTGGCGAGCCTGTTCCCAGAGCCCGATGACCGAGGCGCGGGTGTTGATTCGCTGCCCGGTCGGGCCACCGATGCCGGGTGCTTCAGAGGTGCCGGCTTCGGGATCGGCGTTGATGTACATCCGCGGAATGCCGAAGCGTTTTCCGGCGAGTGCATCGGGATTGGCGGCAAGCGCCACATAGGAGATGGGGCGCACCGAAGCGACGCTCGGGATCGGCACCCAGGGTTGCATCCGCCACAGGTCGCCGCGTGTGTCGGGATCTTCTGCCACGACCACGTCGAGCACTTCGAGGAGGTCGGCCATGGTTCTGGCAAACGGCACGACCACGTCCATGGTCGGCGTCAACGGCCAGTTGCCGCGCACCGAGATCACCCCGCGTGATGGCGTGTAGGCGCACAGGCCATTGTTCGAGGCAGGGCCGCGTCCGCTCGACCAGGTTTCTTCCGCGAGGCCGAAGGCTGCGAAACTGGCGGCGGTGGCGGTACCGGCGCCGTTCGATGAGCCGGAGGCGAAGGGGGCGGTGAGGTAGTCAGCGTTGTACGGGCTTTCTGCCCGGCCATAGACCCCGCGCTGCATGCCGCCGTTGGCCATCGGCGGCATGTTGGTTTTGCCCAGGCAGATGGCGCCGGCCGCGCGCAGCCGTTCGATGGTAAACGCATCGCGATAGGCAATCAGGTTGGCGAAGGCCGGGCTTCCGGACGCGGCGGTCAGCCCCTTCACCAGATAACTGTCCTTGGCCGTGTAGGGAATGCCATCGAGCGGGCCCAGCGTCTCGCCTTTGGCGCGGYGGGCATCGGAGGCCTGCGCCTCGTTCAGCGCCTCGGGGTTGCGCACCACCACCGCGTTAAGGGCGGTGGGCGTGTCGGGGCCGTCGTAGGCATCGATTCGGGCGAGATAGGCCTGCACCAGTTCAACCGCCGTGGTCTGGCCCGATTCGAGCGCCGCCCGCAGTTGGGCAATGGGAACCTCGGTGACCTCGATCATGCTGCTCTCTCAAAATGGGTGTTCATAGGGGGGCGTGGCACTGTAGTACGCGCCGGTGTCTTGGCGTTCAATCTGAGCATTCTATTAAACGCCCGGCAAAAAAGAGCAGAAAAAAACCCGCAACACCGTGTAAGGCCAGTCAGTCAGGAGATTCCGGGGCGAGGCAAGTCTGCTGTCGATTCACGACTCGCCGCCAACACGTCTCACTCTGTGGCAGTCAGACGGTCCAAGTTTTTGACCGCGTGATGAGCGAACTTCAATCGGCATCAGAGGCTCGCCGGACTCGTTGTCCATCAGCACAGAACGCGTCTCCTGCGGCTTGAACAGGAAACGTTCGCCCCACTGCCTCATGCTGACCACAACTGGAAAGATCTCCCGTCCTTTTTCCGTAAGGACGTATTCCTTGTAGGCGCTGCCATCTGACGCCGGTCGAACGTCGAAAACCCCGACCTCAACCAGCGTCTTCAGTCGCGATGCGAGAATATTCTTGGCCACGCCCAAGCTCTTTTGAAATTCGCTGAATCGGCGAATGTCGTCAAACGCGTCGCGGATGATCATGAGCGACCAACGATCCCCGATGGCCTCCAGTGTTCTTGCGACCGGGCATTCGCTGCTGTGTGGTGAGGCATCTTCGAGCATTTTTTTGACCTTGCGGAATGTGGAGTGGCCAAGTCTGTCCACCAGCCTGGCGCAATGTGGTTGCAATTTAAAACCTGATACAGCAACAATGAAATCTAGTTCTGAATTGAAACCAGTTTAACGCCATGGAGGTGTACATGACAGCAGATGCCGACTCAGCCACCAATCGGTTCTCCAGACAGCCTTCGGGATTACTGCATTTGGATACCGGAGAACGCAGCAGGACCGACCGGTCTCCAGGGCTTTCCCCGTCGCTCACCTTATTGTTTTCCGTCACCTGCGCACTTGCAGTCGCCAACGTTTACTTCGCCCAACCTTTGCTCGCCTCAATGGCTGAGAGCCTGGGCGTTGCCTCAGGATTGATCGGGGTCGTGGTGACGGCCACTCAGGTGGGTTACGCGTTGGGGTTGCTGTTCATCGTCCCACTGGGCGATAGGGTCAACCGTAAGCGGCTGATTCTGACTCAGGTCCTGCTGTCTGCGGTTGCACTCGCGGCGGTCGGCGCAGCACAGCAATGGCTGGCCCTGTTGGGCGCCATGATCGTGATGGGTTTACTGGCAGTGGTTGTTCAAGTACTGGTGGCATACGCCGCCGTGTTGGCAACGCCATCACAACGCGGGCAGGCAGTGGGGACGGTAACCAGTGGAATTGTCCTGGGCATTCTTCTGGCGCGGTTTACCTCTGGCCTGATAGCGGACATCGCCGGCTGGCGTGCCGTTTACTTCGTGTCCTCAGGATTGATGCTGACCATCGCGGCGGTGCTGTGGAAAGTGGTTCCTGTCACGGCGCCGCCAAGGCACCAAGACTCCTACCTGGCGCTCATAAATTCACTCTTCAAACTGTTCATGACCGAACGCACTTTACGCGCCAGGGGCCTTCTGGCCTTACTGATCTTTGCCGCTTTTTCCGTGCTGTGGACATCCATGGTGCTGCCGTTGAGCGCTCCGCCGCTGTCGCTTTCACACACGGCCATCGGCCTGTTTGGCTTGGCCGGCGTCGCCGGTGCCCTTGCTGCCAGTAGAGCCGGTCGCTGGGCCGATCAAGGCCTGGGGCAACGAGTGACCGGCATTTCGCTGGGGCTCCTGACGCTGTCCTGGTTACCCATCACGTTTGCCGAGACGTCCCTGATCGCGCTGGTCTGCGGCGTAGTCCTGCTCGACTTCGCGGTGCAAGCGGTACACGTCACCAACCAGAGCCTCATTTTTGCTGCGCGACCCGACGCCCACAGTCGCATGGTCGGCGCATACATGTGCTTCTACTCGGTCGGTAGCGCGCTGGGAGCCGCAGCCGCGACCCAGGTTTATGCGCTCTGGGGCTGGACGGCAGTAAGCCTGCTGGGCGCCTTGATCAGCGCTGCTGCCTTGCTGCTGTGGATTCTCACGTTTAATTCTTCAACGACCCATCAAGGACGATCAGCATGAAAGCCAGGCACCTGCTACTCGCCATTTCGATTACTGCCATATGGGGCGTGAATTTCTCGGTTATCAAACTGGGCCTCACCACCGTTGACCCGCTGATCCTTGCTGGCATTCGCTTCACGCTTTGCGCACTTCCAGCGATCTTTTTCATTCCGAAACCTGATGTGCAGTGGCGCTACATCATGGGTTACGGTCTGGTCTTCGGTATCGGACTTTGGGGCGTCGTCAACCTTGGCATCCAGTCTGGTCTTTCAGCAGGCATCGCTTCGCTGGTGCTTCAGTTCAGCGCATTTTTCACCCTCCTGCTGGGCTCATGGATATTCAAGGAAGCGATTTCCCGCTACCAACTGGCGGGTATAGGTATCGCCTGCTGTGGCTTGTTGAGCATCATCTCGATTGTTGATGGGACAGTCACGACGGCCGGGCTGCTGTTGGTGCTGCTGGGAGCGGTCGCCTGGAGTGTCGCCAACGTGATCAACAAAAAAGCGAAGACCACCCAGGTCTTCGCTTTTCTGGTGTGGTCCAGCGCGTTTTCGCCCATCCCTCTTTTCGCGCTGGATTACGCTGTCAACGGCTCAACGGGTTACAGCGCATTGGTGAATCAACTCGACTACCGCGCTGTCCTGTCGATCCTGTTCCAGGTCTACCCCAATACACTATTCGGCTACTGGGTGTGGAATTCACTTTTGAAACGATATCCCGTGTCTACCGTCGCGCCATTGTCGTTATTGGTGCCGGTATTTGGGCTGCTCGGTTCAGTCACAATTTTCAATGAGAGCCTGTCAGTCAACAAAATCGTTGCAGTCGTTCTCATCGTGTCGGGTCTTGGCGTCGGCTTATACGGACAGCGCGTCCTCAGTGCGGTGCTCAAGCGTTCTGACCGATGCCCATCGTGATGTAACTGCTTCCCGAAAGCCTCGACGACTACGTCTTCGTCGACGAACTCGACCTGGTCAAACGAAGTTGAAGTGCACACCGGGCAGGGAACGGCGAGTCCGGTGCTGGGAGGTTCAGGTGAAACAGTTGCACACCCAGGGTGCCGGTGACCATGACGGACTCCAAGGCAACGTGAGTACGTGGACGTACTTCAGTGAGCGCCGCGCAAGCGACGCTTTTCTTGTTGGAGTGATCATGTGCAATGCATCGGGATAGATAAATGATTAAGTTTGTTGCTTCAAACCTTAAAAAATAGTGCCCGCGGTTTTTCCGCCTCCGGTATGTTCAAGCGTGATCGTGCGTCCAAAACCCACCAGGTTGAGCGCTGTTGTGGCGAGGGAGCTTGCTCCCGCTGGGCTGCGTAGCGGCCCCAAAACTTCGGCAAAAACTGCTGATTGGCGAATGCTGCGCCCTGGCGCGCCAGCCCGGTCGGGCGGGAGCAAGCTCCCTCGCCACAAAAGCGCTACGCATTGCTATTTTCTGGAGGTCCGCATGGCCGCTTACAACCTGCGCCAGCTCAGGTATTTCGTCACGACCGCCGATTGCGGCAGCGTGGCTGAAGCCTCTCGCAAGCTCTATATCGCCCAACCGTCGGTGTCGACCGCCATCAAGCACCTGGAAGACAGCTTTGGTGTTCAACTGTTTATCCGGCATCACGCGCAGGGTGTTTCGCTGACGCCGAGCGGCTCGCGTTTTTACCGCAAAGCGGTTGAGCTGCTGCGGGTGGCTCACGAGTTCGAACAGAACGCGCTGGCGGACAATGACATGGTGGCGGGGCAGATCGATATTGGCTGTTTTGAAACGGTGGCGCCGCTGTATCTGCCACGCTTGATCGCAGGTTTCAAAGAGCGCTGGCCGGGTGTGGAGATCCGTATTCGCGATGGCGAGCAGCAGGAGTTGGTGCAGGCACTGACCGCCGGCAGCATTGATCTGGCGATGCTCTTCGAACACGATCTGGACAGCACGATTGAGACCGTGCCGCTGATGCCGCCGCAGCAGCCCTATGCCTTGCTGCCGGCCGATCACCGGTTTGCGCAACAGGCGAAAGTCTCGCTGCATGAGCTGGTGCTGGAGCCGATGATTTTGCTCGACGTGGTGCCGAGCCGGACCTACTTCGTGAGCGTTTTTGAAGAGCTCGGGTTGAGGCCGCACATTGTGTTCAGCTCGCCGTCGATCGAGATGGTGCGTGGGATGGTGGGGCGCGGTTTCGGCTTTTCGATTCTGGTGACCAAGCCGTTTTCGGACTACACCTATGACGGGCAGAAAGTCGTGTGTGTAGCGCTGGCTGAAACGGTCACCGGCTCGGGTTTATCGGCGGCGTGGTTGCGTCGCACGCAACTGACCAAACCGGTGCAGCTGTTCGTGGATTATTGCCAGGAAGAACTGGCCCGACTTTATAGCTGAGTGTCGGGCCCATCCTCCCGACTCAGCAGATCGATGACAGCATCCGTTGCAGCATGGCGTCGCAGCCCTTCAATTGATCGAGGCTGACAAACTCGTCCGGTTTGTGGCCCTGATCCATGCTGCCAGGGCCACAGACCACCGTTGGAATCCCCGCTGCGTCAAACAGCCCGCCCTCGGTGCCGAACGCTACCGTCCCGAACTCCCGCGAGCCGGAAAATGCAGCGATCAACTCAGCCGCTTCGCTGTGCGCATCAGTCGCCAAACCGGGGTACGCCGACAACTCACTGAAGCGGATGTCGCTCTGATCGCTCACCGCGCGCATGCGCGGTAATACCTGTTGTTCAGCGTAGGTCTGCAGTTCCTGCGCCACCACGCTGGGGTCTTGTGAGGGCAGGGCGCGGATTTCAAAGTCGAAGCGGCAATCCGCCGGGACGATGTTCAAGGCCTTGCCACCGGAAATCACGCCAGTTTGCACCGTGCTGAACGGCGGGTCGAAACGGGCATCGTGATGCTCTGGCGCTTTGAGCCGGTGGCCGATCCGCCCCAGTTCACCGATCAGTTCGGCGGCGTATTCAATCGCGTTGACTCCGAGCGGGGCGTACGCCGAATGGCAGGCCTCACCATGAATGTCGCAACGCATCGCCAGTTTGCCCTTGTGACCCAGCATCGGTTTGAGTTCGGTCGGCTCGCCAATGATACAGAGCATCGGTTTGACCGGGCGTTGTTCGAGGGCTTTGAGCAGCGAGCGTACCCCAAGGCAGCCGACTTCTTCATCGTACGACAACGCGATATGCACCGGCCGCCGTAGCGGGGCGTTCACCAGCGACGGGACCAGGGCGAGGACGCAGGCGATGTAGCCTTTCATGTCGGCGGTGCCGCGACCGTACAGCTTGCCGTCGCGCTCGCTGAGCTGGAACGGCGCAACGGTCCATGGCTGGCCGTCGACGGGCACCACATCGGTGTGCCCCGACAGCACGATGCCCGGCCGATCTGCCGGGCCGATGGTTGCGAACAGATTGGCCTTGCTGCGCTGCTCGTTGTAGACCCGTTCGCAAGGCACGTCGAAGCGTTCGAGGTAGTCCCGGACAAAGTCGATGAGGTGCAGGTTTGATTCGCGGCTCGTGGTGTCGAAGGCCACCAGTTGCTTGAGCAAATCGACGCTGTTGCTCATCGGTCGTCTCCCGCCACGCCGTAACCAGGCGACTTGTCGGGGGCCAGGGCACGGTCGATGTAATCCTGAACCTGTGGCCGATAGGCGTCCCACAATTTTTCCAGTTGACCGATCGGATCGTGGTCGACCCAATCAACCCGCAGGTTGATAATCGGCCAGGTCAGCTCGCCGACCACAACGAGCGCCGCCGAATGCACAGGCCCGGCTTCGCCTCCCGCCGCCACAGCGGCTTTCAGCGCTGCCAGCAAGCGGTCGGCCAGTTGACCTTCGCCGTGCTCGAAGGCCTTGACCATGGCCTCGATCACCCCACGGTCCGCCAGCATGTTGCCGGCAGCCACGCATTGTTCGCCCGACACCGCGTTGTGGGTGCCCAGGGTTTGTGCGCCGCTGAAGTGTGCGGTGTGGCCGAGGTGGTCAATCGCGGTGATCTGTCGGTATTGGCTGTAGCCGTTGCGAGTCAACACCTTGTCGAATGCAGCAGAGGGCGCAAGGCCTTGTTCCATGAGGGCGAGGACTTCCGGGCCGAGTGACGGCAAGGTGATGTTTTGCGTGGAGACAGCACCCACACCTGGCAGCAGCCAAGGGCAGCGTGCGCCGACAGCGATGCTCGAGGAACTGATCGCGATGCCCAACTGACCGGTTTCGGGGCAACGGGCGGCGATGGAAAAGGTCATGGTTTGGCTCCTTGGTTAACCTTGAGTAAAGGGTCGTCTGTGCGGGCCCCTTCGCGAGCAGGCTCGCTCCCACAGTGGATCTTTAGTGGCCACAAATTTGTGTACGACGCAGATCAAATGTGGGAGCGAGCCTGCTCGCGAAGGCCGCGACTCGGTCTACTTCCTTACTCAGGAATCACCGCAATCACATCAATTTCCATCAGCCACTGCGGCTGCCCCAGTGCCGAAACCACCAACCCGGTCGAAATCGGAAACACCCCTTTGAGCCATTTGCCGACTTCCTGATAGACCGGCTCGCGGTAACGCGGATCGATCAGGTAGGTGGTGGTTTTGACGATGTGGCTGAGGTCGCTGCCGGCTTCTTCCAGCAATTGCTTGACGTTGCGCATGGCTTGTTCGGCTTGCGCACGCGGGTCACCAAGACCGACGAGGTTGCCTTCAAAATCGGTACCGACCTGGCCGCGAACATATACGGTGTTGCCGGCCCGGACCGCCTGGCACAGGTCATTGTCCAGGCTCTGGTTCGGGTAGGTTTCTTTGGTGTTGAACATGCGAATGCGGGTATGGGTTGGCGTGGACATCGGAAGCTCCTCAAGAAAAAGTCGGCCCGGCGCTGTGCAAGCGCCGGCGCGGATATCAAGCACTGACAGGTGTTTTATGGACGGTCGGGGCGGCTTCAGCCTGACGCTGCCCGGCATCGCGGTAGTCGAGGTACGAGCGCTGAATGGCGATGTGATCCGCCACGTACTTGGCGTCGTGCCAAACACCCCAGATGAACGACGAGCCGCGACGCGACTGCCACGGCAGACCGAGGAAATACACACCCGGCTCGCTCGACACGCCGCGCTGATGTTGCGGTTTGCCGTTGTCGTCGAAGGCGTCGACTTTGAGCCAGCTGTAGTCGGTGGCAAACCCGGTGGCCCAGATGATCGAGGTCACGCCGGCCTTGGCCAGGTCGAGCTCAAGAATCGGATGGGTCACGCACTCCGGGTCCGGGAAGGTATGGCGGGCTTCAGGCTCTTCCGGCAGGTCCAGGCCATTGCGCTCGATGTAGGCGTCAGCGGCATTGAGCAGCGCCAGATAGTTCTCATCGCCGCGCGCCAGGTTGTCGGCAAGATTCGGTTGGAAGGTCGCCACGGCGCCATTGAACGAGTGGGTCAGGCCGACAAGCGTCATGCCGCGATGAGCCAGCCCGCGGAAGTCCACCGTACGGCCGCCATGCGCACCGCTCACGGCGATGGTGACGTGTTCGCGACCGGGCTTCATGGCCGCTTGATCCCATTCACCGAGCACGCCCAGCCACCAGCAGAAATCCCGGTTGCGATAGGCGCGAGGAGGGCGGTCGTGCGCGCCGACCGAGAGGTACACCTGCTTGCCGGCACGCTGCAATTCATCGGCGATCTGCACCCCCGACGACCCGGCGCCGACGACCAGCACAGCGCCCTCGGGCAGTTGCGCTGGATTGCGGTAGTCGGCCGAGTGGATCTGCAGGAACGGCTGATCTTGCGGCGCGATCGGCGGGATGACCGGACGCTGGAACGGCCCGGTGGCGGCCACCACACGGTTGGCCTCGATCACGCCCTCGGAGGTTTCAATGGTGAAGCCCGGTCGACCGACATTGCGTTCAACCTTCTTCACCTCGACACCGGTGCGGATGGGCGCGTTGAATTTCCTGGCATAGGCTTCGAAGTAATCGGCTACCCGCTCTTTCGGGGCAAAGCCATCCGGGCTGAGATCGTCGAATTCAAGACCAGGAAAACGGTCGTGCCAGACCGGACCATTGGCCACCAGCGAATCCCAGCGCCCGGTGCGCCAGCGCTCGGCGATACGATTGCGCTCCAGCACCAGGTGCGGCACGCCGAGCTTGCTCAGGTGCTCACTCATGGCCACACCCGCCTGACCCGCGCCGACAATCAGCGTGTCTGTTTTTATTATTTCAATGGTCATCTCTATGCCCTTCGAAGTTGGATTAGGGTCGGTTACGACCTGCCATTTCTTGGGCTCAAGACTAGGGATCACCCCGGTATCGGTAAAATATTATTAAGCTGGCAATTGAATACAAATATCTGATGCAGAGCCTTTAAACCCGTCTACGCTGCGGCTCACTCATTGTTTTATAGAAAGTTGGTTTTTCGAACCGATGTTCTTTCCTGAATAGATCTGTCGCCTTTACCCCGTTAAGAGAATTCTGCCGCGATGCATGCTTTTCGTAGCAACTGGCGACGCATGCTTTTCGTAGCAACTGGCGAAGCCTGCGTTCGGCTCGGTCCGCGTTCGGGCGCAGCAGCCGTAGAGTCAGGCGGCGCGGTGTTTCAGGAAGACCGTGCTCGCAGGTTTTACGACTGCTTCGCAGCCGAACGCAGCCTCGCAGGCTCGGCAGCTGCTACGGGGGGGGGGGCGTTACAGCTGATGTTGTGTTTCTGGTGATTAAGCGTGTCGGTAGCGGTCGCTACGGGCGATAATGCCGCGCATTCAGTCTTCAACTTAGCAAAAGAGCCCTGCCGTGATGTTCGAGATCAAGCCGTGGAACCCCGAAACCTATCGACAGCAGACGCGCCGCAGCACCGTGATCATCGCCGTGACCTTCATTCTGCTGGCGATGACGCTGTCCGGCCTGGCGGTCATGCTGTTCGGCGAACCCGGTGGCGATAACTTTCGCTTCAACCTGGGGGGCGTCATTGCCGCCGTCATCGTTAGTGCTGTGCTGATGAAGACCAAAGGCTGGTCGCAGCCGTGGATGGCAGCGGCGGTTTACGGCTGGCAACTCAAGCGTAGCCTGATGAGCGTCACCAACGTCATGCATAAGGTCACCGACGCGGTGCAGGCCGGTAACCCGAGCGCCATCAAGCTGCTGCGCTTTTACCACCTGGGGCTCACGCAAATGCACCAACTGGATGGCAACACCAGCAGCCTCAGCCAAATGACTCGCGAGATCGACCAGCACAAGGCGAGCATGGAAGCGCTGGGGATCGACACTGAACAGAATCAGTTGAACCCGGAGTGGCTGGCGGCCGTAAAGGCGAAGGAGGCATGAGTTCGATGTTCACGATCACCCACTTTGAAACCCCGTGCTCCGAGCCCATCAATGACCAGATTCTGCAAATGGTCGTCGACTATCTGACCGATATCAGCACGGTGGCGATTGCACCGAGCAACCTCCTGTTCAACGTCTATCAATATGCGATCGGCTACGAGGTTCATCTCTATCTGCAAGCGCTCGGCGGGTCGGAAGGGATCGCCGTCGAATTGATTGTCGCGATGGACGAAGAGGACCCTTCGAAGGTCATTGGCTTTTTGCTGTATCTGCCGGTCAAGGATGATCCCGAGGCGTGCGGCGTGGCCTATATGGCGGTGCAAGCCAGTCATCGACACCAGGGCGTCGCACGGGCGATGGTCCAGGAAATGCTCAGCCGCTACCCGCATGCCGAGCTGACGTGCGCGGTCGGCAAGGTTGCCTGTTTCGAAGCGATGGGCTTTCAGGTGCTGGGCACGCGCGGGCCGCAGGTGCTGATGAATACGCGCGATCACAGCACGGGCGGCTTGATGGGCGTGCTGGATACAGCGCCGATCTACCGCTCGACAGAAGTGCGGCAGATCCATACGTATCTGCTGCAACGACACGGGAAGCGGGCGATGCTCGATGCCGAAAAACAGCGCGACCGGCATCTCGACCAGATGACGGCCAAAGCGAAGGCTTTTGTGCAGGAGCGGCTTGGGTAGGTGGCAGTTCACGCTACTTTGAGTTCTTACGGGTACTGTCGTATACAGTCGGATGTAAGAGGCTCGGACGCTGGAATTTAGCGTTCAGAACCCTACTTGAAGAGTTCAGAATGACTTCCGAGATCGACAAATGTAATCAAGTCAGAATGTGAGTGCTCGTAGATCATCAAGAAGTCCCCCCCAATATGACACTCCCGAAAACCACTCCAATCACCCGTCAAAGCATGATCCAGGTACTCGACCGGCAGTTGCTCCCCCAGAAATAACATGACCATCACCTGCCGGACTTCATTCATATCACGGCGTCCGGCTCGCTTGTAACGCTCCCAGGACTTCTTGAATTCCGATGTTTGAGCACACTGCTTTGGCAGTTCAGCGCGCTTTTGCTTTTTCTCCGGTTTCGCCATCAGTGTCCCTCAGCATGTCGTCTATCGAGTCGAACTGTTGGCGAATGCCTCGCGCTTCCATCATGGCGCGAGCTGTTTTTTCCGAAGGGACGCGCACCTCAAACGGAAGCCCCTGAGTTGCAACGACCTGACGGAGAAAAAGACGCATGGCGTCACTGATGCTCAGCCCGCAAGCGTTTAAGACTTCAGTGGCACGCACCTTCAGATCCTCATCAATGCGGCAACGCACGTCGGTAGTTTTCAGCAATGCACCCATGGTAATGACCTCATCGTTTATTTGTAGCTACATTGGCGCTACCTCGGGCATTGTGGTTGAGCGGGGTCCTTTCGGTCAACGTCGCCTTGATGAGTGGTTTCAAAGCCTATGGCGCGGTCTGAACACCGACAGGAGTTTTCGCTCGGTATTTCAATCGTTTAAGCACACGATGAATATCAGCCTGGTCCACTTTGTGTTTGAGAACCGTCCGAGCCCAATGCAGGAAGGTACTGAAGGTGTTGCGCTCCGGTGTTTGCTTCCTACCTGAATCTGGTTGTTCAGGAGGCTGACTGCTGAGCAAACCATTCTAATATGGCTAATCAGCCTGCCCTGAACACCAGCGCCTTCAGACCGCTTTGCGCATCGATATCGGGAAATTCCGGTGGGTTTTCCAGGCGTTGTTCGAAGTGCAGGCTCGGGGCTTCGCGGGTCACGCCGTCGATGAGAAAGTCCGGGCCGAAGGCCGGGTCGTTCATGCAGGCCAGTACCACGCCATCGCTGGTGAGCAGTTCTGGCAGGCGGCGTAGTACGCGTTGGTAGTCCTTGGTCAGCAGAAAGCTGCCTTTCTGGAACGACGGCGGGTCGATGATCACCAGGTCGTAAGGGCCGCTGTTGATGACCTTGCCCCAGGACTTGAACAGGTCATGGCCGAGAAAGCTGACCTTGCTCAGGTCGTGCCCATTCAGCCGGTGATTGTCGCGTCCGCGGCTCAGGGCGCCGCGGGACATGTCCAGGTTGACCACATGCTCCGCGCCACCCTCGATGGCGGCCACCGAAAACCCGCAGGTGTAGGCGAACAGGTTCAAGACGCGTTTGCCCTGGGCATTGGCGCGCACCCAATTGCGGCCGTAGCGCATGTCGAGAAACAGGCCGCTGTTCTGTTTTTTGCCCAGGTCGATGCGATAACGCAGGCCGCCCTCGGTGATCGTCCATTCCTCGATCGTTTCCCCCAGCAACCATTCGGTGGTGCTTTGCGGCAGGTAGCGGTGTTGCAGCAGTAGCGTATGCGCGCCGGATTTTTCCCACGCAGACGAGTGCGCAATCTCCATCAGCAGCTGCTTCAATGCCTCCAGCTGCGCCGGGTCAGGCTCCTTGAACAGTGAGACCAGCACCACACCCTGCATCCAGTCGACGGTCAGTTGTTCCAGCCCCGGCCAGCATCGGCCCCGGCCATGGAACACGCGGCGGGTTTCTTCGGGGGCAGCGGTCAGAGCCGTCAGTAAATGCTGGCGGAGGATGGCGAGGGCGTCAGGGTTCATCGGGCAGGGCCGGCAATATGAAAGGGGCGGCATTTTAACCACAATTGTGGCGTCAGGGGTTTTGCGAGGCAAAAGGCGATTGCGTAGGCGAGCCGCCATCAAAGCATTTGCGCAAGTACCGACCCGGATCAACAATGTACCGGCAGTCAGGCAGCGAGGTTTTTACCCGGTCACGTCGTCAGTCGACACGGAGCGCTCATGAACGATCGTTACACCCGCACGGCGATTTGCCTGCACTGGCTGATAGCCCTCGGGCTGATCGGCACCTTCGCGCTCGGCTACTACATGCCAGAGCTTGCGCTTTCGCCGACCAAACTGAAGCTGTACTCATGGCACAAGTGGGCGGGGGTGACCTTGTTTTTTCTGGTGCTGCTACGGCTCGGCTGGCGCCTGGGCCATCCTGTTCCGCCCTTGCCGACGCCCGTGTCGCCCGTGATGAGGTTCGCGTCCCACCTTTCGCATGGGGTGATGTACGCACTGATGCTCGCGATTCCGCTCAGCGGCTGGCTGATGAGTTCGGCAAAAGGCTTCCAGACGTCATGGTTTGGTGTCTTGCCGCTGCCGGATCTGCTGCCCAAGGACGACGCACTCGGCGATCGTCTCATCGATGTGCACAAAATCCTCAACTACACATTGCTGGTGCTGGTGATCGTTCATACATGCGCGGCGCTCAAGCACCACTTCATTGATCGCGACAACGTGCTGACGCGCATACTGCCGTCAAAGCGCCAGCCTGACCCACGGCATCTCAAGCCATGAAGCAGGCCACTGACCGGATAATTCCATGACCCATCGATTTCCACGCTCCATCTTCCTGATGGCAGCCCTTGCATTCGCTACCTCGGCGGGCGCCCAGGCCGTCGAATACAAGAAAGTAAATGCAAGCGCGAGCCAGATCAGCTTCACCTATAACCAGATGGGAGCAAGGGTGTATGGCACGTTCGGCAAATTCGAGGCCACCCTCGATTTCAACTCGGCGAACCCCTCGGCGGCCCACGCCGCACTGACCATCCAGCTCGACAGCATCGATGCCGGCAACAGCGATGCCAACAGCGAGTTGAAAAAGCCCGCCTGGTTCAACACCGCGGCCTATCCGCAAGCGACGTTTGTATCGAGCAGCGTGAAGGCGCTCGGCAACAATCGCTACGAGGTCACTGGCAAGCTCACGCTCAAGGGCATTACCCGCGAGGTCGGTGCACAAATCACCTTGAAACCTGAGAGCGCCATCGGTGTATTCGATGGCGAGTTCATTCTCAAGCGTGGCGACTTCAGGATCGGTGAGGGCGAATGGGCCGATTACGGGGTTATCTCCAACGAGATCAACATCAAGTTTCGGGTGGTCGCGCCCGAGCAGTAGCCTGTGCTCGAACCCGGATACCTGACGATGGATTGGCCGCGCCGTGAAGGGAAAACACCCAAAAGCGCTACGCCCTCGGCTACACTCCGGCCATGCCAAATAACTCTCATATGCCCTTGAATTTCACCCGGATCTTCAACAGCGTTGTCACCCGGCTGTTGGGATTGGCGCTGTGCATTGTCGTGTTTGGGGCGGTCGTGCGCTATTACGTGCTAACCGACTTTCTGCGTGAGGATTTGAGCGCGGTCGTGGAAGGCCAGCAATTAGCGTTGGCGACCTATGTCGCTCGCGACATCGACGACAAAATCATTCAGCGTCAGCGTTTGCTCGAGCTCCTTGCCACCTCCATTCCTGTTGATTTCCTCAAGCAACCCGAGCGACTGCGCGCCTGGCTGAAAGAGCATTACGCCTACCAGACGTTGTTCTCGACAGAGGTGTACATCGTCAACGCCAATGGGGATTTACTCGCGAGCTATCCTGACCTGACGCCGCCGCTCAATACCCCTTACGCAGAGCGTGATGACATTCAAGCCGGATGGGCAGGCCACTCATTTGTCGGGCGTCCTGCGGTGGATCAAGCGACAAAAAAACCGCTGCTGCCGATGTCCGCGCCCATCAAGGATGAACACGGCGGGGTTCAAGCTGTTCTCGTGGGCGTCACGGCACTCGCAGCGCCAGGTTTTCTGGATTCCTTGCTCCAGAGCCGCATGGGGGAGACAACGGGCGGATTCCAGCTGGTTTTCCCGGAAAGTCGATTGTTTGTCGAATCCTCGGCGCAGGACATGACGCTCAAGCCAACGCCGCCTCCCGGCGCCAATGCGCTGCATGATCGGGCCATGGCCGGATTTCGCGGTGCGGAGGTAGCGCTCAACATCGATGGGGTCGAGGAAGTCTCTGCAATGGTCTCGGTCCCAAGTACCGGCTGGTTCGTCGTTGCCCGTTTGCCGAGCAGTGAGGCTTTTGCGACAGTCGATCGCACACAGCATTTTTTGATCAGGGGGGCGTTTATATCCATTTTGATTTTCGCCGTGTTCTCGTCCATTGGCCTGTACTTTGTCTTTCGTCATCTGTTTCGTGCCGCCGCGCAGGCTGACCGCATGACGCGCGATGAACGGCCACTGGCCCCCTTGCCAGTCACGCGCAATGATGAAGTCGGTCATTTGATCTCGGCCTTCAATCGTTTGTTGATCAAGCTGGATGAAAAACAGGCCCAGCTTAAAAAAATTGCTCATCACGATATGTTGACGGGGTTACCCAATAGGCATCATCTCTCGGGCCGGCTTCGCCACGTGTTGGCACTGGCACAACGCAAAGAGGCGGGTGTGGGCCTGTTGTTCATGGACCTCGATGGCTTCAAGCATATCAATGACACCCTTGGCCACGAGGCGGGTGACGAGGTGTTGCGGCAGGTGGCGAGGCGTTTTCGCCGGGTTGTCCGGGAGACCGATACCCTGGCGCGCATCGGGGGTGATGAGTTCGTTGTTCTGCTGAGTGACCTTGGGGACGATGCCGAAGAGATCGTGAGCACCGTCGCGACTAAATGTATTGAAGCACTGGGAGCGCCGTTTTTTATTTCCGGTACGGTCTGCATCGTGGGTGTTTCGATTGGCATTGCACTGGGGAATGGGGAAAGCTCTGCAGATATGCTCCTGCTGGCCGCCGATCGTGTCATGTATCAAGCCAAAAAAACCGGACGCGGCCGGTATGTGACCTACAAGCTTTAGGCAACAATGCCCGAGAGCCCGCCTGGGCGTCGAAGCCGTCGCCGCGAAGACAGGGGGGGGCGTCCATTGATTGCTCCCGGACGATGGGGCTGTAAACTGGCCGCGGCCTACACGATCGCCCCTTTACCACTTCAAGCAAGAGATCCTCTCATGGCAAACCAAGACCTGACCTTTATCCCCGACCCGGACCCGGAATCCATCTCCTCCGATGTCGCCGGTTTCGGCGGCCTGCTGGTCTCGACCCAGATCCCCACCCGCGCTGACGGCAGTCTGGAGTTGGGTGGCATCACCGAGCAGAGCGAGTGCACGTTGCAGGCACTCAAGGTCGCGCTGGAGCGGGCCGGCAGTTCCATGGACCGGGTCATGCACTTGACCATCTACCTCACCGACATGGCCGACCGCGCCGCCTTCAACGAGGTCTATCAGCGCTTTTTCGCCAAGCCGTGGCCGGTGCGCGCCGCCGTTGGCGTAGCCGCCCTGGCAGTCGAAGGCATGCGCGTGGAAGTCACTGCGATGGCGGCCAAGGGCTGAGTCCGCGAGTCAGTCATTGTGCGCAGTGAGGATGTCGGTCCCCAGGTGTGGCCGACAGTTGAGGTAGGCCGAGGCTTTCAGCCAGTGCTGGTCGGGATACCAGGAAAACATGAACTGGCCGTCCTTGAGTTTATCGATCACCTGGCGCGCCACTTGCGGGCGCACTGCCGGGCAACCCAGGCTGCGACCGATGCGGCCCTGGCGTTCACTCCATAAGGAATTCACGTAGTCGGCCGCGTGAATCACGAGGTCGCGATCACGTGCGCGGTCATTGAAGCCCGGTTCCAGGCCGTCCATACGCAGCGAGTAACCATGGCTGCCCTGATAGCTTTCCTGGGTGCGAAACAGGCCCAGACTGGACTGATAGCTGCCGATGCGATTGGAGAATTGCGTGGCGAAATTTTCCCCGGATTTTTGCCCATGAGCGACCAGGTCGCGCAGCACCAGGGACTTTTTGCGCAAATCGAAGATCCAAAGACGACGAGCGGTGGATGGTTGCGAATAGTCGATCACGGCCAGGCGCTCGGCTTGCTTAGCGCCACTGTTGACGGCGCATTGCATGGCGTTCAGGGCACTTTGCAGTGCTTGGGGATTGAGTTCCGGAGCGGCGTGCGCGAGGCTGTTATATAACGTTTGATTGTGGGTGTCGGCGGCGAATGCCGGACTGCACATGGCGCACAGCGTCATGGCTGCCAGGCAGTGTCGGCGTAAAAAGGTCAGCATGGGTTGAGAGTCCTGTTGTTATTGTTGGCTCCCGACCTCCTGTCGTTCCCTCGGCAGACCTGTGCATACGCTGGCCTTGGTGCTTGCCGCACCTGCTGCAGAGGTTGACCGTCTACCTGACGGCCATGGAGTGGAGTAAAGCAGTTGATCAAAAAGTACGCATGTTACTTGAGCCTTTTCCTGCTCGCTGCGCCACTGGTCGCGACTGCCCAGAACGAGCTGGCTGATCACGACAGCCCATTGAAATTGGCGCTCACTCAATTGCCGGTCGATTGCCCGCGCCTGGCTGCGCACCTGAGTGCGTCGGCGCAAACGCTGTTGCAGGCTTTTTATCAGCAGCAGGACTACGTCCTGATCTGGACGGCCAGCGGACGCTTGTCGGCCTTGCAGGCACAGGTGCAGCAGTTGGCCGATGACGGACTGGACCCGAAACGCTACAGCTTGTCCACGAGCGCTGCCGAAGTGGATGCAGTGTGTGCCGACATCGGCATCAGTCAGCGTTACCTGCAAGCCTTGCAGGACCTGCGTTACGGCCGCTTGCGGCAATCGCGTTTCGAGCCGTTGTGGCATGCACAGGCATTGCCGCACGACCGACCCGCCGAGGTGCTGGCCATTGCCGGGCCGGGTCTGCAAGACATGGCGACAGCTTTTCAACTGGCTCGTCCAAGCCTTGAGCAATACCAGAGCTTGCGCCGTGTTTATGCCCGACAGCGCCAGCGGCCGTTGCCCCATTGGCAGGCGCTTGCCAGTGGCCCCCTGTTACAACCCGGCGCACAGGATGCGCGAGTTCCCGAGCTGGCGAAGCGACTCTTCAACGAAGGCTATCTGGTCAACGTTTCCGCGGGTGTCGGCACGGTCTATAACAAGGAGCTGGTGAGCGCGCTGAAAAACTTCCAGCTGAGCCATTCGCTGCAAGCGGATGGCGTGCTGGGGGAGGGTACCTTGACCGAACTGAACGTCAGCCCGGCGGTGCGGCGCGAGCAGTTGCGGATCAACCTCGAACGTTTTCGCTGGCTGGCGCAGGATCTGGAACCCAATGGTTTGCTGGTCAATGTGGCCGCGGCGACGTTGACCGTCTATCAGGGCGGTACGCCGGTCTGGCAGACACGCACCCAGGTGGGGCGTGCCGAGCGGCAGACCCCGCTGCTGAAGTCGTCGGTCACGCGCCTGACCCTGAACCCGACCTGGACCGTGCCACCGACCATCATGCGGGAAGACAAGCTGCCGGAAATTCGCCGGGACCAGGCGTTCCTCGGTAAACAGAACCTGCAGGTACTGGACAGTGACGGCCATCCGTTGGCGGTGGACGAGATCGACTGGGATAACCCCGGCAACATCCTCCTGCGCCAGGACGCGGGACCGAAGAATCCGCTGGGGCAAATGGCGATCCGCTTCCCCAATCCGTTCTCCGTGTACCTGCACGACACCCCCAGCCAGGCGCTTTTCCAAAAGGCACCGCGGGCGTTCAGTTCAGGCTGCGTTCGGGTCGAGCAAGCGATGCAGTTGCGCGATCTGTTGTTGAGTCCGGCTGAGCGTCAGCGGACCAATGAGTTGCTGGCGACGGGGCTGACCCACGAATTCAGGCTGGCTACGCCGGTGCCGATCCTGCTCAGTTACTGGACCGTGCAAGCCGACCGGCAAGGCCAGTTGCTGTATGCCCCGGATATTTATGGGCGGGATGCCGCATTGTCGGCTGCGCTCGGCGGCAAGTCCTGAGCGTTACTCGCACTCCAGTCGGGAGGTACACGGCATGAACACTGAACCGCGCGAGCAGGGCGAGCCGTTCAAGCGGTTGTTTTTCGCGCTGCCCTGCGCCACTGCGCAACGTCGAGAGATTTCCCAATGGCGAAGCGCTCTGCGGCTTAACAGCGGGCGCCCGGTGCCAGCGGAAAATTTTCACCTGACACTGATGTTTCTGGGGGCTGTGGCGGTGACGCAGATTCCGGATATCTGCGCGGCTGCCGCGCACGTCCGAACGCCGGGCGAGCGTTTGACGGTCTCTCTCGACCACCTGGATGCCTGGCGCCGCGCCGGCGTTTTGTTACTCATGCCAACGCAGACGTCGTTGCCGTTGCGTCAGTTGGTGTATGCCTTGCATCAGGCGATGCTGCCGCTTGGGTTTGCCGACGCGCCCCGGGAATATCGTCCTCATTTGACCTTGATGCGCGACTTTCGAGAACCGGTCCCGGAATCTGCAACGCCCCCGGACTTTCATTTGAGTGCTGGGCATTTTGCGTTGTTCGAGTCGCATAAAGGCCGCTATCGGGCGCTGGCCGAATGGCCTCTGGTGCCGTAGGTCCAGGATCTTTAGACCTTGGCGGCCTGACAGCCGACCCATCTCTCACAGATGTACACAGTCCAACTGTGGGAGCGGGCTTGCTCGCGAAGGCGCCCTGACAGCCGACCCATCTCTCGCAGATGTACACCGTTCACCTGTGGGAGCGAGCCTGCTCGCGATGACGGCCTGACAGCCGACCAATCTCTCGCAGATGTACACAGTCCAACTGTGTGCGGGCTTGCTCGCGAAGGCGCCCTGACAGCCGACCCATCTCTCGCAGATGTACACCGTTCACCTGTGGGAGCGAGCCTGCTCGCGATGGCGGCCTGACAGCCGACCAATCTCCCGCAGATGTACACAGTCCAACTGTGGGAGCGGGCTTGCTCGCGAAGGCGCCCTGACAGCCGACCCATCTCTCGCAGATGTACACCGTTCACCTGTGGGAGCGAGCCTGCTCGCGATGGCGGCCTGACAGCCGACCAGTCTCTTGCAGGTGTACATATCCATTYCTGCGGTAACGGCCGCTTAGGGTTTCGCCCTTACGGCGAGTCCCTTTTTCAAACGCCAAAAAGGAACCAAAAGGCTTCGCCCCAAGCGTCCGGCACCTCGCCTAGGCTCGGCGTTCCCTCACTCCGGTGTCCATCAGGGGGCATCGCCT
>NZ_JBFTMM010000026.1:0-60090 GCF_056396945.1 Pseudomonas sp. 05N432
TCTTCCAGGTGAGTGAAGTGCGAGTTCGCCGGGTCTTGGCAGTTGTGCATGTAGTCTTTGATGTCGACGATGATCGCGTCTTCAAGTTTGGTGGTGAAGTAGTGCTCTTGGGTGCCGGCAGCCGAGGTGCGGTACCACTTGATTTCGATAGAAGTCAGACGCTCGCCGGAAGTCAGGGCAGCCAGCAGCAGTGGCGAGGACTTGTCGAAAACCTTGGTGATTTTTACTGGCTTGTGAACGCGCTGGCCGGTTGGTTGGCCGGACTGCGGGTCACGCGGGATGATCACTTCGTGTTGGAAACCCTGAACCATGACCTGGTCTTCGTGACCTTCCTGGTAGGTGTTGCCAACCGAATCAGCGGTGAATGCACCGGCGGTGATCAGGCCTTGTTTGGTGCCAGTGATGGACATATACGCTGGTGTAGCCATGGATGCTCTCCTTGCTAAATAAATGAGGGTGCCCGGGAGGCGAGATCGCCCGGTGGGTACTCCTACACATCAAGCTTCGTGCCATATAGTACATTTCGTATATAAATCAATGAGATATACGATGTCAGTGTCGGACGCACCCTTTTTTGCTGTAGGAAAAGTCGCTAAAGTGCGCAAGAAGTTGCGCAGTACTGCGCAACTTCTTGCGCACTTGGCTGCAGACCTTGTATGGCGTGGCCTGGAGCAGGAATGGTGGGTGTTTTTCAGAAGGTGAGTGCGCAACTTCTTGCGCATAGAGGCATTGCGCCATTAAGAGCATTTCCATAAAAAGCGCCGGTAGGCATTAGCAGCTAATCGCTGTTCTTTGTCCCTAACTCTAAATTGTGGAATCGGGCTTTTATAACCATCGCTACGCGATTGCGGTTTGGATCTTGAAATCAGCTGGTTCCAAGAGAGGTCCAGCTATCGGCTATAAACGGACGTTCACCTAGGTCTGCTATCGGTTAAAGTCGAGGAGGGGCTCAGGTTTTCGGGCACAATAAAGCGAAGCAAGAACATGAGCGATAAACATGAATCACGAGCTTTGGCTGGAGCCGGATGGCTGCCAAACGTTTTGTCTAGGTGGCGTTCACGGTAATGATGCTCGTACGCTTCTTCACGCCGACGCCAAGCTTGTTTGGGAGGTCGAAGCCGAAAGTCATTTCGAAGCGATGACTCAATACTATGCGTATATGAGCTGGGGAAATACCTGACTGACTTTCCCGAGCAGGACAAAACCTCCTATCGAGAGTTAGGTTGGGAATATTAACCACGGCCTAGGCAGACGGGGGCTGAAGGTCTGCTTTCGGCCGATTCTGTTGAAAAAGTCGAAGCTGCCCGGCTCAACCTGTACTGAGCTTGGTAAACGTCCGTTTTGCACGTCGCTACGTAAAATCCAAGCCGATATTCCTTTTCGTAAAGTGCGGATTTAAATCTCAGGTGGGCATTTTTCAGTCGCCGAAACTGCTGGCGACTTTTTCAACAGTATCGGCCAAAAGAAGACATTCGCAGTTATCTGCAAAACCAGGAGTGATTCACCACTAAAGTCTGTTTGCTAATCGCGACCACTTTTTAGGTGTCTGTACTGATGGGACTTGCGCACCCCCAGAGAGAGACTGACGATGACGGCCGCCGCATTGGCGATGCATCCAGCGATGTGGACATAGCCCCAATGTCCGGTGCTCGCCGAAACAAAATGATTGATCCCGAGAAAAAAAAGACAAAACACCGGTTGCGGTAATCAAGCTGTCCAAGTATTCGATTGGGCGTGTTCGCAGTTCATTAATAAGGAATAACGCGAAAAACATATCGAAGAAAGCAATCTCCCGCTGCCAGCCACTCGCCAACGGCCATGCTGTGCCGTCGGCCATGAACTCGGGCGCGATCAAGTGTGCGATGGCGCTGACGAAGGCACCGGTTGAATCCACAGCCGATTCGGGATCCTGCCAACGTCCGCGATGGGTTGCAATTTGCCAGTCAAAGGTGGCCGCTACCGCCCCCAGTGCGGTCTTGTCACTGAATCTCGTAGCAGTTGCCGAAGGCTGCTTCCGCAGGCCCCACGGTGTCGGTACCGGGCACCTCCTCCGGCAGTTGCAACTGACTGGGGCGCTAGGACTCATRCAAATATCTGCACCGACAGCGAAATTATCGCCGACCACGACGAAGGACAAGGTCCTCTGATTTTGTAGCCTCATGGGATGATGCAAGGAGGCATCATCCCGAGGTAGCGCGACTCAGAGTTGAGACTCTTCCTTCACCTGCTGGCGATTCTTGTCCGCCCGCTGGCCATTGTTAATCGCTTCTATCGTGTGTCAGCGGGTAACGCAGATGACCCGTGGAGTGCCTGCTATTGAGCTTCATCATGAGGCTCGGATTTGTATCGAAATCCAGGCGTGATTCAAAGAAACCCTAGAGCGGGGATGGGACGATACCTCTGAGTTCAGCTTTTTGGGCGCCGTATAGGGGGCTAAGGGTAACCTTCTGTATCGCTGGCATCGTGCGCTCTAAGGCGGTCGGCCTACACCTCATGCCTGTGCAGTGGCGTTTTTGTCTGCCTTGCCTTTATAAGTGCCCAGTGTAACTGTACGATTCGCCGCCTCCGCGCCTAGCGCGCTAAAACGTGGAATGAGCCCAGTTGAGGCTGGTAAGTAACGGTAGCCTTAGCCGCCATTGATTTGGTCGGCTGCGCAGGAGGCTACGCCGACGTCATCCGTTTGCCTGACCGATCACATTCATTTCAGTGTATATCAGGCATCAGCCCCCTCGGTTTAACGAACTCAATTGGATCAATACTGGGCAGGAAGCAATTAAATGCCAAACGGCAACGCAATCATTGTCGGCGTTAACCCAAGGGAAGCCAACCTAAAGCGAAAGCTTCGCGAGCACTTACATTCATTAGGCTTCACCAAGACTGCTGAAGGTGCTTTGCGAGCCCCGGGAAATAGCAAGGATGCAATCCGAACGTTGCACAGTGCTCAGCGAGAAGAGCGCCTAATCGCCAGCGAAAACTTCGTTACCAGGGTTGGTGGAAAACTGCTGCAATATTTTGCGTCAGGAACGGATGTACAGCCGGAAAAAATTTCTCCGGTGTTGGAGAGGGTTTCGTCTGGTACCTGGCAAAGCGACCTTTTCAGACTCGCTTCGATGTCATGGTCCGTCCCAGTATCCAGCGGTTTCGGTCGGCGCCTGCGTTATCTCGTTTGGGACCAAAGCAATGGGAAGCTTATGGGGATCATTGCGGTCGGCGATCCGGTTTTCAACCTTGGCGTAAGAGACAAATTCATAGGTTGGAACTCGGAAGATCGCGGCGCCAGGCTTGTCAATCTCATGGATGCTTACGTACTCGGCGCAATCCCGCCTTACAACGCTTTGCTTGGTGGAAAGTTGATCGCCTGCCTACTCCGCAGCCGCGATATCTACAATGATTTCGCCAAAACCTACGGAGCCTCGACCGGCATTATCTCGCAGAAACAAAAGAAGGCTCGCTTGCTTTCCATCATCACGACATCATCGATGGGGCGATCCTCGGTTTATAACCGACTCAAGCTAAACGGGACTGAGTATCTTAAGTCGATTGGCTATACGGGCGGCTGGGGACATTTTCACATTCCCGACTGGCTGTTCATGGAATTGCGGGACTACCTACGCCATATCGATCATACCTATGCAGATCAGCATGCCTATGGTCAGGGCCCCAATTGGCGGTTACGGACCACTCGGGCCGCCCTGCTAGCACTGGGGTTTAAAGATGATTTGATGCGACACGGGATCCAGCGCGAAGTTTTTATATGTCAAATTGCCTCCAACGCGACTAAAATTTTGCAGACTGGAAAAGGCAAGCCGGAGATCAGTTCGCTTTTATCGGTGAGAGACATTGCCGATATGGCGTTGGATCGCTGGGTAATACCGCGAGCAAACAGCACTCCGGATTTTAAGTATTGGAGGCCCAACGATCTCATTGAGTTGTTTGGCAGCCAAGCGGAAGGCCTTAGAGCCCAAGTAGAGCGAACCGAAGCGCTCGGTAAACGTACGGGAACCAGAGCCTAGGCACGTAGGGAGATGTGCATTGGACTACGCGTTTAACAAACTGGCGAACAAGGTTGAATCTGCTGATCAGGCTACAGGCCTGGACCTGTACGCGTGCCCATGCTGCAAAGCGATGATGAGTCATCACGCTGGGACCATCCGAAAGAAATACTTCGCCCACTGGCCCGGGTGGGGAACGCCTGAATGCGAAAATTTTTCACCGGGTCAGCAGACACAAAACATCCAAAGTGGTGTTTTTTCTGCGCTGACGAAACGGCGAATGGATCTGCGGCTGATCATTCCAAAGGAGCAAGGCCGTACCGGATGGTATTTTGAACTCGTGTTGCCGTCGTGCCGTGCGTGCGACGCCACTGTCACGGTGGATGTGGGGGGGCGCCTTCAGCCGATCAACATGCGTGGCATGACTGACGGCTTTCGGATCATGGCCGAGCTGTCGACGGAAAATTATCGAATAGTATCCTTTGATGGCAACCCTGATCCTCTTTTTAAAGAGGGCGTGGAGAGGGAGTGCCTAGGATTTCCATCTTTTGGTGCTGCTGCCTTTACTGCCTCAGGACGCGGAGAGGCTCGCGGGTTTCCTAGAGCTCAGGAGCTCAGAGGCTCAGAGACCTATGCGTTGCTGTGGAAGGAGCCTGAGGCACCCGATTTTCCGAATGAGCTAGTTCTCGACTGGCTTGTTGGCAGGCAAGGCTGGCACCACGCGCTCGTTACCCTCCCTGATAGGCCCTCAACAGAATGCTCACAGTGGCTTCAGTCCTTTACTGGATTGATCGTCCACCCGCCCGTGCCTTACATCATCCCCATTTGGCCGTTTCTCACGCGAAACTCCAGCGTCCACACCATTGAATATGCTGAATCATCGGTGGTTTTGCTTTCGGCTCACATGATGCCTATGAGGCTGCACGACCAGGGGCCGACGATGCAAGCGTTTGGTGGAAGTGATCGCCTTTCCGCTACAGKGGTCGATCGCTCGCCAGCGCTCTTTGCTTTGACACCGGAAAGAACGGAGCACTTCCGTGTGGGCAAGAATGAGTACCAAGATCTTCAAAGGATCTTTATCCGTGCCCCTTCGCTAGGACGTAACCAAAGAATACCTACCGTAGAGGCCATATTTAGGGAGCGGGATGGGGCATGTTTGGTAGTCCCGATTTATCAGAAGAGATGCAAGACGCTGCTCGCGGCCGTCCGAGCTCAAGAACTGTCGCTTGGTTACCTCGCGATGCCTCCTGGTATTGAAGGACTGCTTATTGCTGAAAGTCCCTCTGAGCGCCGCGAAGTTGATCTCTCATCCGGCCTAGTTCCAGCTTCCCATAATCAGCATCAGCGCCTCCTTCCACTTGAGGTGCAGGCATCTGTCATCTGCTATCTGACTGACCCAGAGTGCCATATCGACCTGGACTTCGGCGGATTCGGGCGACTACGCCTATACGGCGAACAATCCTCATCTATTGCTGAGAAGATGTTGTTGACTCTAGGCCCTAGCTTAAGGGCTAGGGTTCTCAGTTTTATGTGTCAGTTGCAAGTAAGCACGCCGATGCTCGAGTCTGCGGATGATCATTCGCTGGTTCGTGCTTTCTCTGTGGTGAGGCTGCAACCGGAACTTATCCCGCATCACCGTACGTTAGCGACGAAGATCCTAGCTTGCGGTTTTGAACTTAACATTTAGGAGTAGGTGTCTCGCCATGAGTTACCAATATGGCCAGGAGGCAAGGGATCGTATCTCAGCGCTCGGGCAGGCAGCGGTTGCTAACTTCATCGATGAAGTTCCTCTAGCGTTTCGCAAACCGTTTTACGACCGTCAGCCGGCTATGCCCGGTTTTAGGCGAGGTACGCCACCCGAGTTCAAAAAGAAGCAAGAGCGTCTGGTTGGCCATCTTGTTCACACACAGTTAGGTTCGAAAGGGGATGCCGACTGGAAGCTATTTGCCGCCCTGTGGTTGGCATGGGCGAAAAACCGGTTGGGTGTTGATTTTCCCGTGAATGATGACCCCTTTCTCACACCAGGTTCGGGGTTAGCCTTCCTGAAGAGTCTGGCGGATCAGTTTCCTGATAGTCCGAGAGAGACAGTCGAGCGCCTATTCTGCTTCAGCGGATTTGCGGATCACGCAGACGCGCTAGTTGCGTTGGGGAATTTCCACCCGGCATCGACCCTTGCCCGTGATCGCATGATCAATGAGCTACCCGGGCGTCTGGATAAGATTGAGGACTACATTGAAATCGCAGAGCCGGCGGCAGAAGAGACGGCGGAGCGGATTGACCAATTTGAGTCCGAATTAGGATCTCTGACCAAAAGAATCGAGCTGGTTGCTTCTAGCGTAAGTGATGCTGACAGTGATGTGAGTGGTTTGCGGACCTCGCTCGACGAAGTAGCTGCGAGCGTTGAGACACTCGAAAAATCGGTCCAATCTCTGGACGCTGCTGGAAAGCAGGCTTCTGAATCAATCTCTGCCTTCAACAGTCGTGCTGAATCTCTCGAACAAAACCTAGAGGCGCTTTCGGTCAAGGCAGAAAAATGGCATGAATTCTTCGCTGAGATTTCGGAACTAAAAGAGGTAATTGATCAGATCCGTCTGCATGAAGACGGTTGGACCAAGACTGCCAATGCGATTGATGTGTTGGCCGAGCGTTTGGATGCGCTGGAAGCCAATCTTTCGAAAGCAGGCGACGGCTCCTCTAAAAAATATCAGGCCCTGATTTTTGAAACGGAGCCACAGGGGCCGCTCGTTGAAATCAACTCTCTTGAGACCGCCTGTGAAACGATTGCCTGGAACCTTCAGGCGTGCGGGATTTTAAAGGGTGTCGCGACCAATACTGCTCGTCAGATTTTAGCAGCGCTCACCACCGGACAGTTGATCCAATTTTCGGGCTCGATTGCCGACTTGGTGGCGGATTCTGTCGCGGCCGCTGTGGGTGGCCCAAAGTTTCATGAGTGGCGAGTGCCTGTCGGCCTCATTTCAGATGAGGTTGCAACTGACTGCCTTGAAGTCGCTGAAGATTCGTCGGGTTGTTTGCTCATCAAGGGCGCCAACCGTTCAGCATTTGAAATTTACGGAACAGCGATTCGTGACGTCGTCGTGCGCCGTCAGTATTCCATCTTGCTCTATCGTCGCCTCGCTCTGATCGCCTCTTGGACACAAGGGCCTGCTGCATTTTCTGATGGTGGCACTCTTGCCGAACTAGGTCCTGTTTTTGATACCGACTCTTTCCGTATGCGGGGAGGAGTTGCCAGTTTGCCAGGGCTGAAGTTTGGTCATCTCATGTGCGGTTCTTGGGACCAACTCCCAGGCTTTGACGAGGATTTGCCACCAGCGCCTGTTATGGAATTGAAAGACGGTCTTCGGGAGGCAGGATTTTCTCCCGGCAATCTTTGGCTAAGAAGTGCAGAGCGCGCCTTTGTGCGTCTGAGAACATTTCCAGGCGCAAGTGCAGAGGAAGATCTACATTCTCTGCTGAGGTTTTGGGCACTGCCTTGGGCAAAGGCAACTGCGGGACCAGCCGACGACATAGCTCGATTAGCCGATCAAGTGCTCGCAGGTATGCAAAGTGAAGTTGCGCTTATTGAGGGCATCTAGATGAAGTGGCAGGCGATGTCCCGAGATGAAGCCCTAAAAGTTCTCGCGGTAAGCATCGGATGCAAAGTCTCTGGCGAAGGGCTTCGCATTGCCGCGATATCAGAATGTTTGCGAGCTGCATCATATCTTTGCTCCGCCCCGGTCGAAGGATACGGAGCCTGGAAGTCTGCGGCGTCCCTTAGCTTAACCAGCATGGTCCGCCGGCGCTTGAGCTCGATTTGGCCAGAATTGGCCGAGGAAGGTGATACTCCACATGGAGTGATGACTGTCCTTAACAGTCTAGGCGACGTTGGAGATCTGGCGAAGGTTGAGGGCAGCAGATGGCTCACATCGCCAGCTCGAGGTGTCAGAGCCGCAGATAACACGGCAGTTGTAATTGGAGGTGGCCCGTCTCAGACATTTCCTCGTTCAGTTCAGTTGATATCCAGCGGCAGGGTGCGCCTTGTAGATGCGAGATCCTGTGAGGGTTGGATTGATATTTGTGACGCTCACGAATGGATTGGCGCTCCTATGGAGGGACTGGAAGCATGGTCTGCCCGGGTGCTCGCAGCGGCAAGGGGCCGGCTAGCTGATGCTCCGGGTGAATTGAACGAAGTTTCAATTTATTCGACCGGTAGATGGGCCCAACTCGCGACGATGCCGAGCGCAGAGGGGATCTTTCTCTCCAAGTGCCAGACTGGACCGATGCTCTCTTATTTTATTGGCAATTTTTTTCGCGGTCGTCTTCGGAAAATGGCGTCTTTGGATTCTCAGGAGGCCAGGCGTCTTAGTTTTCAACTAGACATACAAGCTGGATGCCCGATGAAGGTCGAGGCTAAGACTTCGCATGGGTTCACAAAGCTTCAATTGTGGCGGCGACTACCGCGAGAAGAGGAAAAAACGCTTTTGCTTGGTTGGCAAATACCAAGCCCAGAAGGTGCGCACCCAGGCGTCACCTCCCACGTTTTACCTACAGAAATGCTACCCATTGTGCGCAGCGCGCTCGACGGGCTTGGCGTCGTTTTGCATCAGCGCTGAAGCGCGAAGGAGGGATCTGATGAGCGTCACGTCGATGATGGCTGAAGCAACTGGTGTCCATGAGACAACAAAAAGCTTGGCCGATAGCTTGAGACAATACATTGAGGCCCAATACCACATCAGGGATGAGGGACTTGTCAGAGAGCGCAAGGCGCTTCTGCAGGCAGATGGCACTGTGGCTCAAACCCCTTATGTGGAAGCGACCGCCGTCTATAAAATTGGCGCTCCATACAACAGTTTGCCTATTCCCAAAACCGCTGCCGATGTACTGACACAGCTATCGGCTATGGGCTTGGGACTTTACCCGCTGCCGTATGAGCACCAATCTCAGGCGCTCGTCTCGTTCTTGGGGGGGGACGCAAATGACCTTGTGATCGCGACTGGTACAGGCTCGGGTAAGACCGAGAGCTTTCTTATGCCCGTCATAGGGAAACTCGCAATTGAGGGCGAGGAAAGGCCAGAGTCCGCTGCGATGCCCGGCTGCAGAGCATTGCTGCTGTATCCGATGAACGCCTTGGTCAATGATCAGTTGGCACGTATTCGTCGTATGCTTGGAAATCGAGATGCATCAGCAATCATCTCCAAAGGGCGGAAATCGCCTGTACGTTTCGGTAGTTATACGGGACGCACTCCGTATCCAGGTCCCCGATCGCCCGGTCGTGATGAGCGCCTTATTAAGCCTCTCTTTGAAGAGTTCTATAAGAAGGTAGGGAGCGTACCGGCAGTTAAAAGCGAACTTGATCGGATCGGCCGGTGGCCGAGTAAGGATCTCGATGCGTTCTACGCAGAAGACACTGTCAAGATCAAAACAAACACCGCAGGAAAGCAAACTGCCTCAAATAATTGGAGAGGAAGGCTGAAAACTCAGCCAKATGACCGTGAGCTCATGACCCGCGATGAAGTTCAAACGCGCTGTCCTGAATTGCTGGTCACGAACTACTCCATGCTCGAATACATGCTTATGCGACCGATTGAGCGAGATATTTTCGACCAAACGAAGGAATGGTTGAAAAAAGACTCCCGAAACGAATTCATACTCGTCCTTGATGAAGCCCACATGTATCGTGGCGCTGGTGGGGCTGAGGTCGCCCTTCTAATCCGTCGACTGTGCGCCCGCTTGGAAATTCCTCGCGAACGCATGCGTTGTATCCTAACGAGTGCAAGTCTTGGTCGTGACGAAACGGCAGCAGCGGACGGAGAGCGTTTTGCACGCGATTTGACGGGGCTGCCAGAAGACTCTTCACGACGGATTAAAGTTATTCAGGGCACACCTGAGCCACGGTCTACCGAATACACCGTTACTCAAACACAAGTCGACGCATTGGCCGATTTTGATCTGAGTGCGTTCCAGCGATCGGCCGATGATCTCGCAACTGCGGCAAACGCCGCAGCAGTCCTAGCCAAAAGGCTTGACTGGAGTGCCCCTCAGGCAAATGACAAAGCCTCATTTCGCGATTGGCTCTTCAATAGCCTTACTGATTTCGGGCCGCTGGAAAAGCTCATCACATTGGTGTCGGGTAGAGCCGTCCGCTTGGACAAACTGAGCGAGACGCTTTTTCCTGATTACTCTCTGGACAAGGCAGAAAAGGCGACCGATGCGCTACTCGCCTTGGGAAGCCATGCGCAACGACGATCTGACAGCCGTGTACTGTTGCCCACTCGTCTTCACCTATTTCACCGTGGATTGCCAGGGCTACACGCCTGCGTCGACCCTAACTGCACCAGCCGTTTGGCAGTGCACCCTGGCCCTACTATTTTGGGGCGGCTACATACAAAACCTTTGACTCAGTGCGGCTGCGATTCTAATAGCCGTATTTTTGAGCTACTGACGCACCGTGACTGTGGAGCCGCTTTCATTCGAGGCTACGTAAGTGAGAAAATGGAATTCGTGTGGCATCAGCCAAGCGGACCTTTGTCAGAAGGTGGAACCGTTCCGCTCATGCCCATTGAGATTTTTGTTGAGGAAAATGCCCATCCCCGCAGTCGACACAGAGATATGTGGTTGCATATGTCCACGGGCATCCTCACTGATGTCAGCCCGGGTGAGAATACGGGTTACCGAAAAGTACGCATACCTGACAAGCCACCAACCGGCGGCGATCTAACCTTTGATAACTGTCCGGTTTGTATTCGCAGAGTCAGGAGTGCCAAAGGCGACCCCTCGAAAATCATGGACCATGTTACAAAGGGCGAAGCACCGTTCACCACTTTGGTCCGGACTCAAATGGCGCGGCAACCAGCCAGCCGCACTACTGATTCGCGACATCCCAACGGTGGTCGAAAGGTTCTCATATTCTCCGATGGTCGGCAGAAAGCGGCGAGGCTTGCTCGGGATATTCCACGTGACATCGAGCTCGATGTTTTTCGCCAGGCTATAGCACTTGCATGCCAACGGCTTCTCGACAACAAGCAAGATCCTCGACCTACGTCTATGCTCTATCTTGCCTTCCTCCAAATTTTGACTGAACAAGATCTGCCAATATTTGATGGACTAGATGCGAAAAGGATTGAGGAGGTACGTGCAGTTTATGAACGTGATTATGGCCCCGATTATTTGCAAGAAGCGCTTGGTGATGGGAATCCTCCAAGCGACTTTCCAGCTCGGTATCGCATCGCCCTGTTGAAGCTGCTGTGCAGTAACTATTACTCCCTTTCAGGAACCACCGTAGGTTTCGTTGAGCCATCTCAACGGAAGTTCAAAGCGCTGAAAGAAGAGTTGAAAGCGGTGGGTATCGTAATTGGTGACGAGGACGTCCGAGCTCTTGCCGTTGGATGGATTGATTCGCTCCTTCAAGATTTCGCCTTTGACTCGTCGATAGATCCGATACTCCGTTACAAGGCGGCCGGCTTCCCTAAATCCGGCTGGGGTAGCAAGGGTCAATTTGACAAGGAGTTGAGGAGCGCTTTAACCAGTCACCTCGGATGGGCCAGTACAACCTTTGAGTCCGTTGAAACGATTTTCCGCGGTCAACTGGCTGAACAGGTGGATGGTGGTTGGTTCCTGTCCCCTAACTCGTTGAGACTTGTGGTTGATCTCGCGCATGTGTGGACCCGCTGTCCCGATTGCACTTCTCTGATGCCTTTTGCGTTAGCCGGAAAGATCTGTCTGGCGTGCGGCAGTCAAGGCACTACGCCTATCGACCCTTCCAACAGTGAATATGTCAAAGCACGTAAAGGATTTTGGCGCCTCCCGGTACAAGAAGCTCTAGAACCAGATGCTCGACTTTCCAACTTGAACGTCGAGGAGCATACGGCGCAACTTTCGAATCGTGACCGTAGCAAGGTCCACGCAACAACAGAGCTCTACGAGTTGAGATTCCAAGATGTTCTGGTGGGTGAGAAGGACAGACCTATCGATGTATTGAGTTGCACGACAACTATGGAGGTCGGGGTCGACATCGGCTCCCTTGTTGCGGTTGCATTGCGCAACGTTCCCCCTCAGCGCGAGAACTATCAGCAGCGTGCTGGCCGCGCTGGGCGGCGGGGCTCTTCTGTATCTACAGTAGTGACATATTCTCAAAACGGACCGCATGACAGTCACTATTTCTTAAATCCCGCCCACATCGTAGCTGGTCCGCCACGAACTCCTGAGGTCAAAATAGACAACGAAAAAATCGCCCGTAGGCATGTGCACGCGTACCTCATTCAGACGTTTTTCCACGAAGTCATGGCACAGTGCAAAGTTCCAACCGAGAAAACGTCGCTGCTTCTGAAGGCGCTAGGTTTAACGCAGGACTTCTTTTTTGGTGCGAAGGAGACTGGGCTCAATCTCGAAAGCTTTAAAGCTTGGGTATCACGTCGTGTGATTGCGGAAGATGCCGACTTGAAGAGATCAGTGGTTGCTTGGCTTCCCCCAAATCTCGACACTCGGGGCGTTTCGCTCGGTGATTGGCTTGTTGATACTGCTGAAGGGCTTTTGCTGACTTTGCAGGAGCTCTCCGTGCATGCGCCAACACCGGAAACTCTTGATGAGCTCGTTGAAGCGGATGAGGAAGAGGGGGGGGATATAAGTGGCAGTCCAGAACCTAATCTTGAACAAAAGGAACTGCTGGAATTTCTCTTTTTTCATGGTCTGTTACCGAGCTACGCATTTCCCACAAGCCTTTGCAGTTTTCTGGTTGAAAAGCCAGAGCGAGTGAATAACAAATGGGAGATCCGTACCCTTCAGCGGCCACAGCAATCTATCTCCAAGGCCCTGAGTGAATACGCTCCTGGCCGCCTTATCGTGATTGATCGCAAAACTTATCGGTGTGGCGGTGTATTCGCGGATATGCCCGCAGCGGTTGTAGATCGCGCTCGACCACTTTTTGCAAACGCCAAGCTGCACGTTCACTGCAAGGCTTGCTCCTTTGTCAGGGATCCGAATAAAACGGGGGGTAATAGTGGAGCTTGTCCAGTCTGCGATGGGGAGCTCGTGGCAGAGCGCATGATCCTGCCAGAGGTTTTTGGTCCAGAGAAAGCAAAAGAACTGCCCGAAACCGATCGGGATCAAGAGATCACTTACGCGACCATGGCCCAGTTCCCGCAACCCGTGGATCCTGAGGTGTTTAGCTTTACCAATTGCGGTCCCTACGCGAGCTATACGCATGCAATTGACCAAACATTGGTGACAGTCAACCGAGGGAAGGAAGGCTCTGAGTTGGGCGGCTTTTCGGTTTGCATAGATTGTGGTCACGCCTCGGTTTATGACCGGGATGAGGTACTTGGCATACATGATCGGCCCTATTTTCAACAAGGTCCAAAAGGTACGYCGGAGCGCTGTAGCGGGACGTTTGATCGTGTGTTATTGGGGCATGACTTCGACACCGATCTTCTCTTGCTCAGGCTGAAAGTTGCGGATCCGTTAGTCACCAATACAGTAGATTCAATTGTTTTACGGATCCTCGAAGACGCGCTACATACGATCGCTGAGGCACTTCGTCTTGCCGCGAGTCGCCACCGGCAGTTGGACTTAGACCCGGCAGAGTTTGGGTCTGGGTTTCGTATCGAACCTGCGCTCCAAGACAACGCCCGGATGCTGGACGTGTTCTTGTACGACACCCTTTCGGGAGGAGCTGGGTATGCAGAGGTTGTCGCGAGGCACATGCCTGAAATTCTCGAGGACTCTCTTGGTCTTCTGGAGAGTTGTACCTGTGAGACATCATGTACAGAGTGCCTGAACCACTTCCACAACCAACACCTTCAGAACCGACTCGACAGACACTTAGGGGCAATGCTGCTGCGTTATGCTGTTCGAGGCGAAGTACCTGGCTGCTCATCACCGGAAGCGCAAGTCGCAACGTTGTCACAACTTCGCGCAAGCCTTGAATTGAATGGCTATCAATGTTCAGCAGTTGAAAGCAATGAGACCCCGCTGTTGGTGGCCCGCAACGGCCGTCAGGTAGCAATTGGCTGCTATCCTGGGCTGATTGGCACCCCAGAATTTGTACATCCCGTGGTGAAAGCCAAGGGGGTACATAGCTCCCGCGGACTGAATGAGTATCTGCTTCGGTCCAACCTGCCTGACGCCCAACTTATGGTTCAAGCTTTATTTCAGTAATGCTGGGGAGAAAATAAGACCGCGGTGCTTATTTCCGGTAAGTCACAGTTCACCTGTGACTTACCGCTTTTTCTTACGGTGAGCAATTAATCGAAAAATTTTCACAGAGGTGAGGGAAAGCTTTTTAAGTAGACGGCTTGAAGTTTTTTTCTGTAATGTGCTGTGCAATTAGATAACGTATAGAGAAGGAGTTCAGAGTGACTGCCAAAAAGGTGATTTATCTTGATTATAATATTTTCGAAAGCTATCGAGCGAATGACGTAGAAGGCCTTCGTGCAGTGGTAGATGGCCTGAAAGATGAGCACGTCCTTCCTTACAGTCCCGCGCATATGGAGGATTTGGCCTCCTCCTTGGCGTGGCAAGAATTTGGGGAGGATGAAATCAAGGCTGTCCTAGAGCGGTGTGAGGGTAGGCTACAGAATGTCATCGATATCTCAAAAATGGTTGAAGTGTTCCCTGGCCAGGGGCATAAGCCGACCCGAATGGTCGAGGAACATCCAGGAGCTTGCCTGGTTCGGGTCCTAGATCATTTCGACCGGAATAAATTTCTCGAAGTTCGGGAGCGCGAATTACTTGAGCAGATTAAGGCAACCGACGCCAAAGGCGAGCGCTCCACAAGAATGTCCAACCTTCCTGTGGAATTTTTATCGGATCCCGAATATGCCTTACAGCTACAGAAAAAGTTTGAAGCCAGTCGTGAGCTAATGAATAACAAGCAGGAGGCTGGCTTGACGGACTTGAAGTGGCCCAGTATCGCCCGATCACATGCGGTGTTGGAGCATGTGTTTGAGATGCTCATGAACTACCTTGAGGAAGTGCGTTTCAAGCCAGAAAAGGTCAAGAATTCACGCACGCGGATGCATGATGTTACGCATGCGATTTATGCCACCAAAGCAGACGTTTTTGTCACTGGAGATGACCGGCTCTACCATAAGGCACGTGTGGCCTACCACTATCTGGATGTGCCTACCGAGGTTTTGTCTTTGGAGACGTTTATTAAGCGTTACGGTAGCTCGTTGTAACTAATCGAGTTCGGCCTGAAAGCGGCGCTTTACGATTCTCAAGATGGTGAAGCGCCGTTCAAGTCTCGGGCGAACGGAAGCCCGAGGAGAGAGCATGACAAGAGCAGTGGACCTAAGTCATCGCTCCTGAAAATTTCGGTCAAGGCTGATAGAGGACGTAGTCGACTGGGATGGGCGCAACGGTTACGTACGCTCATCAATGCGAATAACTTGGCGGCTTCAACAGAATGCCCTCACATCAACATCAAATATTTACAATGTATGCAATCATTCCGGCTCGACTTATTCAGTAACTACTATCGAATCTCCTTGAAATTTTAAGCTTAGGCCGTCCTCTGCGTTACCGTACGTTGTGCAATAGTCGAATTTTTGACGCCAGTCGTCGCTATCCCATTTTTCATTGAATTCGCTGCGAACATTAAACCCTACAGTTGCCGGGCGATGCTTGCTATGAATGAGTATACGCGCCACTGCCTGGTCGTCGGGGTGCTGAAAGCGCGAACCATCAGTCGAGATAAGCCAGCAGCGACAATTAACACTTTCGATTAGAGCTTTGCATAGATTCCGTCGACTGCCGTGGTGTGGAACTTTGAAGGCAGTTAGTTCAAGAGGTTGACCCGGGGAAATTAATTGGACTGATTCTTTTAAGTCTGTTGAAAATGCGTCCCCAGCTAATAATATCCGTGTATCTTGATATTCCAGTAAAAGGGCAATGCTGCTAGCGTTGGCCGGGCTGTTATCTCTTGCCAGTTGTTGCTCGGCGAGATGTGCAAGCGCTGCCTTGTTTTCTAGTGTCCGAGGAGAGCTAGTGCCCATTCGCTCCAGCCCCTCGCCTGCGGTGCTTTGCTGTGTTTTTTTTAGTGCAGCCTCAACCTCTTTGCGCCATACAGACTTCAACTCACTGAGTCTTCTGGATGTTGGGCCTAGAACCGTCAATCGCATACCACCTTCAAAGTCTCGATGCGGTAGAGGCAGATTACTTTCACAACATACAGGCCCCCCTGCGAATAACTTGTTCCAATTTTGTTTGCCGAGCCAATGGCTTAAACGTTCGCCCTGAACTGCTCCCATGGACTCAAATTCGCCTTGGGGTTTGAGTCCATCTAAATGTGCAAAACCATTGAACCAAAAATCTTTCGCTGTAAAGCCAGGTAGTGGCTCTGCATCTACCAGACAAGACAGCAAGCCGCCAATGTGATCGCGGTCAATATGGGTGACAACTATAAGTTCGAATGATCGTTGATCTTCAGGCAGAGTGCTGATGCGCTCTCGCAACTCCGTTCCCGTTTCCTGGGTGCCCATATCGATCAGCATCTGGTAAGGGGCGTCAGGGGAACCCCAACGCACCCAAATGGCATCGCCCTCACGCGCGGGCAGAAGTTGCAGCGTTAGCATTGTGGTCCTCCTGCAATCGGTCGCATAGGTACGTCGAGCGCCAGTCGACAAATGGCGCACGGTTGCTTAGACGGGATAGGGCTTCGCTGCGAGTTTTACTGTCGCTTTCTTCAGGCCAATAGCGCAACAGATCAAGTAATAGTGAAAAGGTTTCTGTAAATAGGATTCGTTGTTCGCTTGCCTGACATGCGAGTTGCAGCGCCTTGTCGCGCTGCCCTGGAAGTCGTGCCAATTGTGAGGCCAGTAATATCTTGCCATCAGGCAGCCAGCCGAAACGCTTAACCAGCGAATAGAGAAGCCCCAGTTTGTCACCGAGCCGGTCTGCCTTGTAAAGGATCAGCGCTGCCAGGGCAGCACCGGTTGGATCGATGAACTTCGATAGCAAGGTTTCCAGTGCCTTGTTGGCGAGTCGAGTGGCCGATTCAAACTGACCTGCTTCTACCATTCTCTCCATTGCTGAGGCAATGCTACGGGACTGCGAGATTTTGATTTGCACTGGCTCGAACGACGGCTCGGATTGGCGGGTAACATGACAAGTTACCGAAAATCGGTGATCGCCCGCGCTGATAGGAAGGCTCGCTTGCACGGTGCTTCCTGCCCTAAATATCGTAGCCACAGGTACCTGTTCCATCTTTTGTGAGTGACGGAGGATCCAATGGCTCTCCACTTCATATACAGTGACGTCGGGACTGATGTGGACAATCTCCATGTCCGTTTTCACAGTTTGAAGTTGGTGCAATTCGCTTACCGAGCGGAAGTCACTGTCATTCTTAGAAGCCAAGGGCTCAAAAGGCAGATTAGGTTCGAGCTTGATACGGTTCGGATGATTACCGTTTACTTCTGTAACCCTGGTGGTTCGCTTCCCATCCTCCAAAACGGCACTGATTTCGTAAAGCCCGTACGGTAGATCGAAGCTTCGCTGAGTGGTTGCAGGTTGGATCAAAATCAAATCGCTATCGCGGATTTCCACGCGGATCCCTTCACCGCGGTAGTAAAGTTTTGAGTCAATTTCTATCTTCAATACACCTAGCTTTTCTCCTTCAGCAGTCATAGCGGAAGCTCCTTCTCATTGACGGGAGGTTGAAGGTTTAAGCAATCCTCATCGATACTTGGAGGTGAGAGCGTCGTTACTTCAATTGCATAGAGCCCGGCGCGAACCCTAGCTGTAAGTGGCCAGTTTGAATAGCCCTTGTACAGCGTTGAGCCACGGTGTTTAAGGTTGGCAGTATAGTTAGAGTTGTTGTGGCCTGATCGTATAGAGATGGTCAAGTCGACATCAGGGGGTGTAAGGCATTCGTGTAGCACAGCGTTTGTCATTTTGCCGGTGCACTCAACCTCCTGAGTCTTTTCTCCTACGCCGGCCAAAGCCTGCACTGCGTCCGGTAAGTATTGGAGTAAGGTATTGACCGACACTCGCCAAGGTGAGTTGCGCTCCCCCTCAGAGCGCGCTGCGTGGCCCTCTTTAAGTCCCTTCAAAAGTGCATCGCAGAAGAGCGTCAGTCCATTGGTTTTTGCAAAGGCGCTTTGGCCGGGGGATGCAGAAAGAAACAAGGGAGAAGACTTGGCTGAGCCAGTTCGGGCTACATCGCCACCCTTCACGCCTCCGAGAACTCCATATTTTTCAAGTTCCTCGGGCAGGTCGCGGCATACATCGACAAACCAAAACTGAGTCTGGGCAACATCACTCTCTTGATTCATCGCGTCATGCATCCATCTCATATCGACGGCGCCGGTATACGTTTCATAGCGATGCATTGGGTCAGCAAAATCGTTCAATAACAATACAGCGCCATTTTTACTGAACTGCACACCGTGTCCGACGACGTAGACGATAGCAACGTTCTCCTCGTGGCTTCCGGCGGCATCTCTAAAATGAGTAAACATGATGTCTACGTTTTTTCGAGTGGCTTGCCAATTACCCTTGAGGAGAGCTTGAATGCTTGGCACGATGGTTTCATTGGGCGAGGGCGATAACAACACGCGCAAGCTACGCAAGGGAAGATCAGGGCGGTTGTAGCCGTTCATCAACCACGCAGCAAATTCGGATGCGGAGCGAGCAGCGGCTGAAAGTTGGCCGATACGAAACGCGCTGCCTTGAGGGCTGCAGTTTGCGCCACCGCTTAGAAACTCGTATGCACTCACCCCTATCACCAACGCATGGGTTCCGGGCAGGCTTAAATCTTCAGGTATCAATGATGTCATGCTGGCAGCGGACTCCTTGCATTGTGCCGGGCAAAAAGTTGCAGCATAGCAACAAGCCACTATTGGTGCAGGATTTACAAAGCGTGCCAATCCACCGAAGCAGGAGATCCGAAGCAGCAGAATGTTCGGGAAGCGCCTGACAGAGCTTCCTCCCATCAAAGAGGCGGTGGTGACTTACATGATGCGTGCCTCGGATGAGCTCCGTGCCCAGGGTTCGGTATGCAAGAAGATTCGGGTGAGCATCCGTACGGGGATGTTCAATCCGGAGGAGGCAAAGTTTGCCAATGGCGTGGTGGATTTGGACAAGATCAATGGGCGGTGGGGAAGGGGAACACTGCGTGCGGCCAGTGTGCCAAGCAATCCGTATTTGGGGTAATCACTTGGTATGGGGTCGACTCCTTCTGAGAAAGACCCAAGGATAGCAGCGGTAGTGGTGAATTGGTTTAGGGCAAATTCAGGGCCGCCGTGGACCGCAGGACGCCATGAGCAAAGGACGAAAGCACCGTATTTTCTGGCCTGACGCGGTCTGCAGGGACGCAAGAAGGGGGTCGAATCCCTTGCTCAGTTTTACTCCAGCGCAGCGGTCATGGTTGCTGGCTAGTTTGAGAAGTCTTTTGGCGTCATGTCTGGGATGTCAGTCCGGTATGTCATGGATTGGACAGACTTTCGTGTAAAAAATAGCTCTTTCTGGGCTATTTCTACCTTTTTCACTGCTTGATTTTTGCTACAGCAAGGATTGTTTTGTTTTTATCATCCTGAAATATAACGAAATATTATATTAGTCAGTCCAATCCATCATCGGGGCGACGGCAAAGCAGCAGAGCAAATTTCTACGATTGAATCCAGCGTCCAACACACCACACCAGCATCGGACATTTCCTTCAACCCGCATCGGTTCTAGCCGCTTTTCCGCCAGTCACCTCACCATATAGCCTTCCCCAGTCGCTGCAAAATCAGCGGCCGGATGTGGAAGTCCGTTCTATAGCTAAAGGCGCCCAAGCGCCCATAAACACATGTCGGCGTTTTTTTATGCCAACATTGTCGTGTTATGGCGGCTGTGCGCGGGGCACTCCCGAGTGCGCCGGGATCCTTTAGCCCCGGTCTTCCACACCTGCGTACGGCTGCCACCCTCATGTGGAAGTGAGATTGGCGGTTCACTGAATTGCTAAAGGAGCTTCACCCATGAAAAAGATCACCCCCAATCCCCCCGAAACCCCAGCCGTTTCCGACCCCACCACCCACATCTTCACCATCGCCCCCAACGTCGACACCGAAACCCTGCTAATCCACACCTCCGAAACCCTCGCATCCCTGAACGCCATGACCACCGACCTGGCCTTCGAACTCGAAGGTTCGCGCCGCCATGTTGCGTTGGCGATGCAGCAACTGGTGGTACTCAGCGAGTTGTTGGTGAATCGCGCGCTGGAGCACTTCGATACGCCGGACTTGGCGTCCGGGGTTTCCTCGGCTGCTCGTCACTGAGTGCTCACGCGGGTTCATTCACTGGAGGTTTTGCCATGGCTCGATACATGCCGATCACCGGCATTGATTGCACAATTGCGTCGCTGTTGATCGACACCGAAGCGCCGGTCGATGTGCTGCATGACACGGCGGCGTACCGTATTTGCAGCGTGACGCAATTGCTGGAGACGCTTTCCTTGGGCGAGGGGCTTGGTCGTGATGCTTTGCTGTTGCGGGACTTTGCGCGGGTGTTGGTGATTCCGCTGCGCGATGGGTGTGATTTGATGGATGTGGTTGGGAGGCGGTTGCGGAGGTAGAGCAAAGGGGCGGCCGTGAGGTTGCCCCTTTTTGGTTGGGTTTGTCCCGTTCTGTAGCAGTTGTCGAGCCTGCGTCAGGCCTGGGCCGCGTTTGGATGAGGCGGTGGTGAATCAGGGAACGCGTTCCTTCACGCAAACCGCGTACTCAGGATTTGCGAGGACTTTGTCCTCGAACGCAGCCTCGCGGGCTCGGCAGCTGCTACGGGGGTGGTTTTTTCCGTGTTTCAGCTTGGTGTAGATATGTATCGGTGCAGTCAGTGGGGGCGGGTTGGTTTTTTATAATAACCAACTTTATCTGCCCACTTGTTTTTGAAAGTGACCGACAGTCAATCTACGCGCTCATTGGCCTCTTTCATGGCCTGTTCTTTCTTCCGGTTTTTTAAATCTCTTCTGGCAGCCCAAATAAGACCGATGACTGTAACGGCAACAAGGATAATGATTTGTTCAGTAGGCATTTGCTTTCCTTCATAAAGCATTCGTTGGAATAGCGACGTCCCTGAATTCGCATAAGGTTTGTCCATGCTAATCAACGAAAGGAATGCATTTGTTAAGAATGTGTACCTCAGATGTAAAAGAGTGTGATCGGAGGAGGGGGGAATAATTAAAGTGTTACAGAAGTTGTAGAAAGTATGCAGGGGCGGCCATTGCGGTCGCCCCTTGTTTATTTCACGGCTTTATATCGAGCGCTGGTTAACCCGCTTGCTCAATTCCTCGGCGCTTTCCTTGCGCTCCGAGTAGCGGTCGACCAGATCGGGGCGGTCGCGTAGCAGGAGGGTGAATTTCAGCAGTTCTTCCATCACGTCGACCACGCGGTCGTAGAGCGCGGAGGGTTTCATGCGGTTCTGGTCGTCGAACTCCAAGAAGGCCTTCGGCACGGAGGACTGGTTGGGAATGGTGAACATGCGCATCCAGCGCCCCAGCACGCGCAGTTGGTTGACGGTGTTGAACGACTGCGAGCCGCCCGAGACCTGCATCACGGCCAGGGTTTTGCCCTGGGTCGGGCGTACGGCGCCCATCGCCAGCGGCACCCAGTCTATTTGCGCCTTGAACACGGCGGACATCGAGCCGTGGCGTTCCGGCGAGCACCACACCTGGCCTTCGGACCACTGCATCAAGGTCAGCAGTTCCTGGACTTTCGGGTGGTCGCTGGGCGCGTCGTCCGGCAGCGGCAGGCCGGACGGGTTGAAGATCCGCGTTTCGGCGCCGAAGTGTTCCAGCAGCCGGGCCGCTTCTTCCACCAGCAGGCGGCTGAACGAGCGTGGACGGGTCGAGCCGTAGAGCAGCAATATGCGTGGCTTGGGGTTGTCGACCGCGGCGTGGTGCAAGGTGTCGGACAGCAGCGAGTCGAGGTTTGGCAGTTGATCGCTCATGCGGCGCTCCAGGCTAAAGGGTGGCGATGCGCTCGAGTTCGTGCTGGAGTGCAGCGGCGTCGAGGCGTTCGAAGGGCAACTGGAGGAAGGCGCGGCAACGGGGTTCGATGGTGGCCAGCGTGGCGTTGAAGGCGGCGGTGATTTGTTCTTCGCTACCGCTGACGTCGGACGGGTCTTCAAGCCCCCAATGCGCCTTGAGTGCGGGGCCGAAATACACCGGGCAGGTTTCACCGGCCGCCTTGTCGCACACGGTGATGACGATGTCTGGCGGGCTGTCTGCAAAGGCGTCGTTGCCCTTGCTGCTCAGCCCGTCAGTGGCAATGCCGGCGGCCTGCAAGGTGGTCAGGCTGCGTGGCAGGACCTGGCCTTTGGGAAAGCTGCCGGCGCTCACCGCCTCGAAACCTGCCGGGGCGAGGTGGTTGAACATGGCTTCGGACAGGATGCTGCGGCAGCTGTTGGCCGTGCACATGAACAGGACTTTCATCGGTTACTCCGTAGGGCGCCGGGCTGGGGGTAAATATATGGTTTGGCGAATATACGGATTGTCGGATATCAGGTAAAGCGCGGTGGGTAACATGGGGCGGATTTCATGGCCGAAACGAAAATGGGCGACCGCAACGGGTCGTCCATTTTTTCGGGATCGGCAGGGAAGGGTGAAACCCCGTGATGCTTCCCCGCGTGGCGCTCTAGAGCTTCAGGCCTTCCTGTATCACCGAGAGAAAGCTGTCCTCATCGAGCTCGACCGGATCCGGTCGAGGTTGTCCGCTGCGCGGGATCGTCTGGATCTGCCAGTGCGCTTCACCGTGTTCGGTCTCGGCCCGGCGCAAATACAGCTGTTGGCCTTTGGAGAGGATATCGACACGGCCCATGCCGCCAATGACGAAGCGCGCGATGGGGTCGAGGGTGATGCTGTGGTGGTTGCCCTCGATCAGCAGCTTGTCGATGGCGTAGTTGAAGGTCTCGCCGGAGGGGAGATTTTCGATAACGTGTGTGGGGATGCGGCGAATGTTCAAGCCGGCTTCGGTCAGTGGCTCCAGCCATGTTTCAAGCTGGTGGTACATCTCATAGACCTGTATCGGCCAATGCTCAATCGCCGTGTCTGCGCAGGCTTCGGCGTCCGCACGGGTTTGTTGTTTCTGTTTCAGTTTTGCAGCGAGCTCATCTGCCTTACTCATTTCGATTTCCTATCGTGACGTAAGTGTAAGCGTAGCGACTTCACGGTACTTCACCTTGGCGGGTGATGACCAGTCAGAATTCGTTGCCATTAGCGGTTCGTTTTCCCGTTCATCATGCCCAGCAGAAGCTCTTCCACCAGCGGCAATTCGGTGAACCCGTCACTGGCCAGGAAGTGCCCGCCATGCTCTAGCGCATGGAAGTGCGCCTTCAGTATCTCGCTCAGTTTTTCCGTGTGGCTGAACGGCACAATCGTGTCGTCTTTCGCGGCGATGACGGAGCGCTGTGTCGACATCTGGATGATCTGATGCGGATCGAAACCCTGTTCCACAAAACCATTGAGGCCTGGCAGCACAGACAGCGTTTCTACGAAGCCCGAGAGCAAAACCAGCCCACCCAATCGGGTCGACGCTGCTTGTTTGGCCAGGTGCGTAAGCAAGCTGATGCAGCCCAGGCTGTGGGCGACGAAGTAGGTGTTTGGGTCGTGACGGGTGATGTGCTCGTCGAGGTAATGCGCCCACTCCTCGACGTTCGGTTGCAAGGGGCTGGGCATCTCCAGGATGTCGACCCGTATCCCTTGGGTTTCCAGGCGGTCTTTCAGCCAGGGAAACCAATGGGCCTGCGGGGAGGCGCTGTAGCCATGGACGACATACACCTGAATATCGCCAGCATTTGGGGTGCTTCGTTGATCAACGGAGAACATAAGGCGACCTCAAAAGCTATTGAGCATAGAAGCCTCGATGTGGATTCATCAAGGTCGCCTCAGACAGTACTTGACCGGCCAATCACCAGAATGAGACAACCAGCCGATTTGTCCCAAAGGAGAGGGTTTATGAAAAAACTGTATGCACTGGTTGCGCTCTTTGCGCTGACGATTGGCAGCGTCGGCATGAGCGACGCTAGGTCCCATCGCGATAAACAGCAGACCGAGTCGGTGGCGGGGGTGTTTGATTACTACCTGCTGACGCTGTCCTGGTCGCCGACGTTTTGCCTGACTCACCAGAGCAACCCGCAATGCTCGGGCAAAGGCTACGGCTTTGTCCTTCACGGTCTCTGGCCGCAGTACGCCAAGGGCGGTTGGCCGGAGTCGTGTCCGCCGATGGTGCCGTTGTCGCCCGCGGAGCAGAAGCAAGGGCTGACGCTGTTTGTGACGCCAAAGTTGCTTCAGCATGAATGGTCCAAGCACGGCACGTGCAGCGGTCTTGGCGCCTCGGGTTATCTGGATATGGCGGACAAGGCGGTTGGCACGGTGAAGATCCCGGACAAGCTGAAGCCCTTGAGCACCGAGATCTACTTCCCGGCGCAGGAAATTGCGCAGATGTTCCGTCAGAGCAATCCCGGGATTCCCGAGAATGGCATCGCGATTGTCTGCAACGGACCCGAGTTGTCGGAAGTGCGCGTGTGCCTGGGTAAAGACCTGTCGTTCGGGGCTTGCGGCAAGGGCGTGAAAAGTCAGTGTCGAGCGGGTGATATTCGGGTTCCGCCAATGCGTTGATGGGGATTGTTGTCGATTTATCGGCATAAAAAATGGGCGACTTCGGTCGCCCATTTTTGTGTGTTCGTTGTATTGAATTTGTGTTGCCTGTCGGTTCGTTACGCCGGTTCGCTCAGCGCCTGCACAGGCAACCCCAGCGCTGCCAAATCTTTGCGCAGTTGCGCCGCACAGGTGAACTGCAGCGCATTGAAACCTTCCCCGCGTGCACCTTCGATATTCGGCGCGTGATCATCGATAAACACCGCATGGTGGCCTTCGAACTGGTAGCGAGATTTCAGTAGCTGGAAAATCGCCGGGTCGGGCTTGATGAGGCCTTCTTCGCCGGAGACGAGAATGCCTTCGAACGTGTGCAGAAAGGGAAAGCGCTGAAGGGCAATCGGGAAGGTTTCGGCGGACCAGTTGGTCAGGGCCAGCAGGCGGACGCCTTTGGCGTGCAGTTCATCGAGGATCAGCACGGTCTCTTCCAGCACGCCGCCGAGCGTCTCTTCCCAGCGCTCGTGGTACGCACGAATCAGCGCCTCTTGTGACGGATGCCGCGCGATGGCTTCCTCAACCCCTTCCTGCCACGACCGGCCCGCGTCCTGGCGTTCGTTCCACTCGGGAGGGCAGACCTCGGAAAGAAAGGTCTCCATGGCCTGTACGTCATCGCCGAAGATCTTTCGGAAAAGGTTTCTTGGGTTCCAGCGAATCAGGACATTGCCGAGGTCGAACACAACGGTGTCGATGGTTGTCGGGCGGTTCAGAGCATTCATGCTTTTCCTCCTTGGATTGGCAGGTGCGGTAGTGTTTGAATTCAAACGCAGGCATGTTTGAGTCGGGGCGGTTTTAGGGTAGCCCTGTTTTACCGCATCCCAAACCGAATAACACATTCAGTAAACAAACTGATCATCCATCTGAACGGCCCATACAACAAAGAGCCGCCGCCCTCGACTCGACCGGTATCACGGTGGTTCTCCTCATCTTCCAGAATCGACTGGACTGTTTCCCTAGCCGCCGAATCGTTCCRGAAGGGGCACGTAGTCCTTGCGCAGCAGCCGGGATACAAAGATCTGCGATCGGTAAATGTTGATAGCGCCGAATTCCCCGGCGTGGTTCACCTTGAGAATCTTTCTGGCGGTGTCCAGCGATGCGGTGCTGTCTTTGTATTTCATCGGGCGTGGACATTCACAGGGTTGTATTGACGGGAAGCATTGACGTTTCAAACGAGCATCAACGAGTGCGTTGAACCTTACAGGAGAAAAGGCGCAGCGAGTTTATGACTCGCACCACAATTGCCCCTCATCACCCCTGTAGGCTAAGCTCCCCGGCATTAAGGGATCTGGGCTTTTGCTCATGCCTTACCCTTCAAGGATGACGCTTTTTGCCTACCCCTATTCATGACCCTCATTACACCCCCGGCGGCCCTCTTAAACGCTTGCCGCTACGCAAGGCTGCGATGATGTTTGTTGCAGCGGTCTGCCTGTGTCTGTGCGGCTTGCTTTACCTGCAACTGGAACAGTCCCGGCGCTACGATTTGTCGTTGGCTGAAGTGGCGTCGTCGAACCTGACGCGAGCGATGGCGCAGCAGGCGCAGGACACGTTTCTGAGCGCGGACCTGGTGATGACCAGCCTGGTCGACTGGATTCAGGCAGAGGGTTTTAGTGTGCTGCAGAACCCTCGGTTGCAACAGACCTTTGCGCGGCGGGTGCAGGCGCTTGAGCAGTTACACGGGCTGTTTCTATTTGATAAAAACGGTCAGTGGGTGGTGACATCGTTTGATGACTTGCCTCGTCGCGAGGGGGTGGCCGATCGCGACTACTTCAAGTTCCATCAGCAGAACCCTTCTTTGCTCGCGCACATCGGGCCGGCAATTCGTAGCCGGCAGAACGGCGAGTGGATCATTCCGATTTCCCGGCGGATAAATGACCCGCATGGCGAGTTCCAGGGCGTGCTGCTGGCCGGGATCAAGCTGTCGTACTTCGATCAGTTCTTCAAAAGCTTCAGCCTCGATGACAATGGCGTGATGTTTCTGGCGTTGTCGGACGGTACGCTGCTGGCCAGGCGACCGTTCGAGGAAGCGCGAATAGGCGAGTCGCTGGCGCACGGGGATATTTTCCAGAAGTACCTGCCCCATGCCAGTTTCGGCAATGGGATGATCCGTTCGGTGGTGGATAACGTGATCCGGCTATATGGCTATCGTCAGCTGGACGCCTACCCGCTGGTGGTTGCCGCGGCGACCCCGAAGGAGACGATTCTTCGGGGCTGGTACGCCAACGCCTATCAATCCAGCGTCGTCGTCGCCCTGGTGGTGCTCGGTGTGGGTTTGTTCGGTTGGGTATTTGTGCTGCAGGTTCGTAATGGTGAACTTATCGAGTCGGATTTGCGGACAGCGCAAGAGCAACTGGAAGTGATCGCGACTCACGATAGCCTGACCGGGTTGGCGAACCGTCGGCTGTTCGAACGGGCGCTGGACATCGAATTTGCACGGGGTGCCCGCCAACAGAGTTCGTTGAGCCTGATCATGCTCGATATCGATTTTTTCAAACGTTACAACGATGCCTACGGTCACGTGGCGGGGGATCAGTGCCTGGCGGAAGTGGCGCGCGCAGTGAAAAGTTGTTGTCTGCGTAAGTCCGACCTGGCGGTGCGTTACGGCGGTGAAGAGTTCGCGGTGCTGTTGCCCGACACTGACATTCACGGTGCCTTTACGATTGCCGAGCAGATCCGCCTCAGCGTCAAGGACAAGCACATCCTCCATTCAGGCGCGCCTTCGGGGTATCTGACGGTGAGTCTGGGTTGTTATGCGTTTGTGCCCAGAGACGGGGATAGCATCGAAGTGTTTATCGAGCGGGCAGACGCGGCGTTGTATCAGGCGAAGAATTTTGGTCGAAACCGCACGGTGGTGGTGTCGATGGAAGGAAGTCCTGAAGTGGTCGTGCATCCAGAAGTGTGATGAAGGGGCGGGGCGCGGTTGCGCAGCGGACCCGTCTGTAATGTCTATTTTTTTACGAGGTACCGCATGAAGTATTCACCTTCACGACGCTCATTGTTGAAGGCAGGTCTGACACTGCCATTGATCACGCTGGTAGTTCCAGCCTGGGCTAACGCTTCAGCTGCGGATAAACCGCTGGCCGAGTTGTACAAAAAACTTGCCGAGTTGGAGAACAGCGCAAAAGGTCGATTGGGCGTTGCCTTGATCAACACTGCCAATGGTCACGAGATTCAGTATCGGGGCGGGGAGCATTTTCCGTTCTGCAGTACTTTCAAGTTGATGTTGGCTGCAGCCGTGTTGCACAAAAGCATGGTTCAGCCGGGATTGCTGGAAAAGCATATTGCCTATGCTGAAGCTGACTTGCTGTCTTACGCGCCCATCGCCAAACAGAATTTGAAACAGGGCATGAGCATCGCACAGCTGTGCGCCGCCACCCTGCAATACAGCGATAACACTGCCGCCAACTTGTTGATCAAGGAGGTGGGTGGCGTGGAAGCGGTTAACCAGTTCGCCAAAGGCCTGGGTGATCCGGCGTTCCGGCTGGATCGCCGCGAGCCGGAGTTGAATACCGCCATTCCTGATGACCCCCGTGACACCACGACACCGGCTGCGATGGCCGCCAGTGTGCAGAAAGTGGTGCTGGGTGATGCGTTGGCAACGCCGCAGCGCGAGCAGTTGGTGACCTGGCTCAAGGGCAACACCACTGGCGATGCGAGCATTCGAGCCGGCACACCGACGGGTTGGATCGTCGGCGATAAAACCGGTAGCGGCGACTACGGCACCACAAACGATGTGGCGGTGCTTTGGCCACAGACAGGCGCACCCGTGGTGCTCGCAGTTTATTTCACCCAACATCAAAAAGACGCCGAAGCGCGTCGTGACGTTCTGGCTACTGCCACCCGTTTGGTGATGGCGCACGTGTCCTGAGCAAGGAGTCATTGATGATTCAGACTGAACTATCGAATGTTGACCTCTACCTGAAACGCCTCGGTTACGACACACCGCCGTCGCCCACGCTCGACACTCTTCGCGAGTTGCAGTCGCGGCATACCGCAACATTTCCTTTTGAAACCCTCTCGACGATGTTGTGGGTTCCGGTGCCCATCGACCTGCCTTCGGTCGAGCGCAAAGTCCTGCACGAGGGGCGAGGTGGTTACTGTTACGAACTCAACAATATGTTCCTTGCCCTGCTTCAGCTGTTGGGGTTCGAAGCGCGGGGGATTACCGGGCGGGTGGTGATGGGCGGTCCTGAAGACGCGTTGACCGCGCGCACTCACCGTTTGAGCCTGGTCACCCTGGACGGAGTTCGTTACATCGCGGATGTCGGCTTCGGTGGCATGGTGCCCACGGCGCCGCTGCGTCTCGATACTGAGGAGGAGCAGCCGACCGGTCATGAACCGTACCGCATCGTTCGCCAGGGCAGCAGCTACGCTTTGCGCGCGAAGGTCGCGGGCGAGTGGCGGCCGATGTATGTGTTCGATCTGCAGGTTCAGTCAGACATCGACTATCAGATCGGCAATTGGTATGTCTCGACCCACCCCGACTCTCCGTTTCGGGGGCAATTGAAGGTGGCGCGCACCGGGCCAGGGGTGCGTCGAACGCTTAACAACGGTAGTTATGTCATTCACCGGATGGGCCAGGAGAGCGAGCGCCGGCAGCTCACGGATGCTGATGAAGTGATTGCGGTGCTGGAGCGCGAGTTCGACATTCGCCTGCCGCAGCATCCAGAGTTGAGGCAGGTGCTGGCGCAGCTGGTGAGCTCAAGCGAAAGACCTGACTGAGCGCTGCGTCAGGCATGGTTCAGTGTTCGAGTCGCTTTGGGTTTTGCCTTCGGGCTGTGCTCGGCTTCGAGCATCCGGTTGATTTCACTGGCTGCCACACTCAACGTCTGCTCCAGTGATTTCAGTTCAGCAGCGGTAATTCCCTTCTTCAGGTGTTTGATGCCTGCGTCAATGGCGGAGGCAGGCGTCGGACCCTGACCTTTTGCGTTCAGCAAGGCTTGGCGCAAGGTATTGTTGATCACGGTCTGATAGCCATATCCCGCACTCTCTGCGAGCTCGCGTGCTGCCTCTATCACGGCGTCATCGAGCATGATGGTGATGCGGGTCTTGCCTTTACTGGCGGCAACCGGCCCACGTTTGGCGCTGCTGAAGTCGTATTCTTCTTTCATGGTTCAAGCCTCCAGGTATTGGCGGCGCTCATTGTGGGTGGCGATGCGAGCAGAAATGATTCGAACGAAGTTCGGATCGCGGTAGGTGTAGACAACCACCAGTACCCGGCCCACAGCATCCTTACCCATAACGATCCACCGTTGCTCATCATGGTCGCTGTCCGGGAGCGTCAGGGCATTGTTGTCGTAGAAAACCGGTTCTGTGTCGGCGAGACTGATGCCCTTGTGCTTCCTTTTGTTTGCAGCGTTTTTTACTTCGTCGTACTGAATGTCGAACGTCTTCATTATGCATACTTTATATGTATAAAAAAGGCAGCGAGTGAACCGTTGATCGCTGAAGAGACTTGAAGGTTAGTCGTCGTGAGGGAGGGGCCGAGGGAAGAACTATTTCAAGGTTTTGATGTGGGACTGCAAATACCGGCCGGCAAACTGTATACAACTCTATAGACATTTGTCTTGAGTATTGAATACAGTGTGCGCATAACAAAAACCAGGGAACCCCCTCACGATGAAAACGCCCTCTGTTTCACACCAGCGGCCTGAGGATGAAAACCTCGGGGTCGGCGCGAATATGGCTTACGGCCTGCAACACGTTCTGACCATGTATGGCGGTATCGTTGCGGTACCGCTGATCATCGGCCAGGCCGCCGGGCTTTCCCCGGCTGACATCGGTCTGTTGATTGCGGCGTCACTGTTTGCGGGGGGCTTGGCGACCTTACTGCAAACCCTCGGTTTACCGTTTTTCGGCTGTCAGTTGCCGCTGGTTCAGGGTGTTTCGTTCTCGGGTGTCGCGACCATGGTGGCGATTGTCGGCAGCGGTGGTGAGGGCGGTTTTCAGTCGATTCTGGGGGCGGTGGTCGCCGCCTCGTTGATCGGGTTGCTGATCACGCCGGTGTTTTCTCGAATTACCAAGTTCTTCCCGCCGTTGGTCACCGGTATCGTGATCACCACCATCGGCCTGACGCTGATGCCCGTGGCAGCGCGCTGGGCCATGGGCGGTAACAGCCACGTCGAAAGCTTCGGCAGCATGGCGAATATCGGGTTGGCGGCTTTGACGCTGACGCTGGTGCTGATGCTGAGCAAGATCGGCAGCGCCACGATCTCCCGCTTGTCGATCCTGTTGGCCATGGTGATCGGTACGGTGATTGCGGTGTTCCTCGGCATGGCCGACTTTTCGACGGTGACACAAGGGCCGATGTTCGGCTTCCCGGCACCGTTCCACTTCGGCATGCCGACCTTTCACTTCGCAGCGATCCTGTCGATGTGCATCGTGATCATGGTGACGCTGGTGGAAACCTCTGCGGACATTCTGGCGGTCGGTGAAATCATCGGCACCAAGGTTGATTCCAGGCGTCTAGGCAACGGTCTGCGGGCCGACATGCTGTCGAGCATGATTGCACCGATCTTTGGCTCCTTCACCCAAAGTGCCTTTGCGCAGAACGTCGGGCTGGTGGCGGTGACCGGGATCAAGAGCCGCTATGTGGTGGCCACCGGCGGGGTGTTCCTGGTGGTGCTCGGGCTGTTGCCGGTGATGGGGCGCGTGATCGCCGCCGTGCCGACATCTGTCCTCGGCGGTGCTGGTATCGTGCTGTTTGGCACCGTGGCGGCGAGTGGTATTCGTACGCTGTCCAAGGTCGATTACCGCAACAACGTGAACCTGATCATCGTCGCCACATCCATCGGCTTCGGCATGATCCCCATCGCCGCTCCCAACTTCTATGACCACTTCCCGAGCTGGTTTGCGACCATCTTCCATTCCGGCATCAGTTCGTCGGCGATCATGGCGATCGCACTCAACCTGACCTTCAACCACTTCACTGCCGGTAATTCGGACCAACAATCGGTCTTTGCTGCCGGCACCGAACGGACCTTGCGTTTCCAGGATCTGGCGGCGTTGCGCGAAGGGGATTACTTCAGTCGCGGCAAGCTGCATGACTGCGACGGTAACGAAGTCCCGGTGGTGGTGGATTCATCCCACGGCCCGACGGAGCATCATGCGGAGCATGCCAAAAGCAGTGAGCATGTCTGACGATACTGTGCAGAGCGGCGCCTGACCGACGACGCGCTCACAATCGATAAACAGAAGGGCAGAGGGGATCGCATCCCTTCTGCCCTTTTTGCATGGCGCGTTTCGACTGACAGTCGACAAGTCACAGTGGAGGGCTAGGGAGACCGGCCTCGCTGGCGATCAGCATCATTGCCGCCGAGAGCGTGTGGCCATCGGTGATCTGGCCGGCGGTGATCATGGCCATCAGCTCCTGGCGGGTGATGAACAATAGATCATCCACTTCGCCATCGGTTGCGTCGGTGGCTTGTGTATCGAGGTAGACCTGGCACACCGCAACCGCACTGGCAATCAGCGATGTGTTGCTGTGCAGCAAACCCAACTCCTTGACCTTCAACGCCTGCCAGCCCGTTTCCTCCAGCAGCTCGCGGGCCGCCGCGTCGCAGGCGGTTTCGTTCTCGTCGATGGCGCCCCGCGGGAATTCGATGGACATCCCGCCAATGGCCCGACGCTTGAGGTTGACCAGCATCAGCCGGCCGTCTTCCAGGGTCGGCACGGCCACCACGCCATTGATAGCCCGGGCCTCCTTGATGATGAAGTAGCCGTTCTCGCGGACCACGTTGAAGTATGGGGTTTCCAGCAGGCATTGGGATTCGGTGACAGGCTTCATGCGCGGTATTACTCCAGAAAGCAGCGATCGAAAAGGTAGAGGTTGGCGGGTTTGAGGTTTTCCACCGTGGCTTGCGGGCGGCCACCGTCGCCGCTTTTCTTGCGCCCGGTCTCTTGCAGGTGGCCGGCCTCGATCATCTTCAGCAGGCGCTGGCGGATGCTGGTCTTGAGCACCGGTCGTTCAAGCACCAGGGAGAAAATGCTCACCGCTTCAGGCGCGCTGAACTCGTTGCCAAGGAACATCAGCGGCAGGCTGCTGTACAGCGACTTGGAGAACAGGCGCTCCTGCACCGAGGCCACCAGGCTGTTGTGATCGAAGGGCAGTCTGGTCGAGGCTTCGGCCACGTCCTTGAGCGGGAAAAATCCCTGGTGTGCGGCCGGCTGGACCGCATCGCTGACGATGGCAAGGTAGAAGGTCGACGACGACCAGCAGCGCGGATCGCGGAACGCGTCGCCGACCGTACCGACCTGCTCGATCCAGGCCAGCGGCATACCGACTTTTTTCGAGGCGCGCAGGCGCTCCACGGCGTCGTTCAGCGTGAGGTCTTCAACCCCGCCATTGACCACGATCCCGGGCAGTGCCCAATGGCCGGCGAACGGTTCGGTTTCGCGTCGGTTCAGGAGGATTTCCAGCGCCTGGGTTTCCCGGCAGTAGCGCAGCACACAAAGGTCGATGGTGTGCAGGTAGGCGCTTGGAGAGGGGATGCGGTCTGGCATGTCAGCTTCCGTGGGCAGCGTAGAGGTCATAGTTTACCGGATCCATGCCGGGTGCCATCCAGTGGGTGGGCAGCGGCTCGCCCAAGGCCAGCCGTTCGCGTAGCACCGTACTGCGTACGTGGATCTGTTCCTCGACGCAGATGATGGAAAAGCGCTCCAGCAACTCCGGGCCGCGATAGAAGGTTGGCAGCAGGTCAGCCACATCCTGGCCGACCACCAGGGCAATCTGTTTGCCGTCCATGGCCAGGCTGTCGGCGAGATGGGCGAGCAGGGTGTAGCTGTAGATCGGACCTTCGACGCCGCGCGCCACGATCTGTTCGACCCGGCTGGCACGTACTTCGGCGCAGCACAGGGGCTGTACATGCTCGACGATCGATTCCAGCCAGTTCAGGCGCAGTTCATAGTCGGCCATTCGTTTGCCGTAAGGGTGCCTGAAGCTGGGGGCCACCAGCAGACGCCTGGCCTGGCATGAGGCCTCGATCATCACCTGGGCGTGCCCGGCGTGAGGAGGGTTGRAGGCGCCGCCATAGAGGGCTATTTCATACATGGCTGATCTCCCTGTTGGTACATGACGTGTACCTTATCATCGAATCCGTTCAGACGAAACCATCTCCCATCGCCCTTATGCATATAGAACATAGGCGGGATTCTTCGCGGCAACAATATTTTCATGGTCGGGTATTGCAACAAAAGTACATGACATGTACTTTGTGGGTCATGCAAAGGAGAGACCCGATATGAGCAGCCAGACCCTGAAAACCGCTTCCTTCGATGTCGATGCGCAAAAGAGCTTCACGCCGTTGTGCCCTGATGAGCTGCCCGTGGCGGGCGGCGAGCAGATCGGCAGCGAGCTGAACTTCATGGCCACCCTGGCCAGCCTGCGTGTCGGCAGCAAGGACGCTCATACGGCTCAAGCCCCGTGGGTGGTGGCCGAGCACTCGCAAATGTTCCAGTCGACCGGCCTCGAACACGCCGATATCACTTGGGTCAGCCACTGTGTCCCTGGCACTGAAGGCTTCACCCTGCTGGACGAGTTGCCGACCCCGTACGACTACGACTACTTCGTCTGGAAGGGTGTCGAGCCGGACCTGCACCCTTACGGCGCCTGCTACCACGACCTGCACGGCAAGCTCTCCACCGGCGTGATCGAGTACCTGAACAGCCAGGGTGTGAAGCAGGTCATCGTCGGCGGCCTGGCGCTGGATTTCTGCGTCAAGACCACCGCCCTGCAACTGGTCGCCGCCGGTTTCAAGGTGATCATCCACTTGCCGGCCTGCCGGGCCATCAGTGAAGAGGGCGCGACTCAAGCCATTCAAGACATGCAACAAGCGGGAATCTCGGTGACCGCGACCCGCGAAGAAACCGCCAGTCTGGCAAGCGCATAAGGAAGAAAACATGGAAAGTGCATTCGACAGCAGCAACGGCGTCATCCAGAGTCTTCTGGATACCGATTACTACACCTTCACCATGATGCAGGCGGTGCTGCACCAGCACCCGAACGTCGAGGTGGAATACCAGTTCATCGTGCGTTCGAAAGAGCGGCTCGGGCACCTGATCCCGGACATTCGTGATGAGCTGGAGAAGCTCGCCGGCCTGCAGTTGCGCGAAGGTGAGCAGCGGTTTCTGTTCAACAAGCGTTTCCGTGAATACCTGACACCGGACTTTGAACAGTTCCTCGGTCTGTTTCGCTTCAACCTGCGCTACATCCACGTGTCGGAAGTCGACGGCCAACTGCACATCCGCGTCCGTGGCCCGATGTTGCACTGCATCATGTTCGAGCAGCCGGTGCTGGCGATGGTCAGTGAACTGCGCAACCGTGAGAAGTACCCGGAAGTCGAGCTGGCCGACGTTACCCGCAAGCTGTACCAGAAGTTCGAATGGCTGGAAAAAAACGCCAGCCGCGAAGAACTCGCCGAGTTTCGGGTTTCAGACTTCTCCACCCGCCGGCGCCTGTCGTTCAGGGCCCAGCGCGAAGTGGTCAACGTCATGCGCAGTGACTTCCCCGGGGTGTTCGTCGGTACCAGCAATGCTCACCTGGCCTACGAGTTCGACCTGCCGCTGATCGGCACCATGGCCCACCAATGGCTGATGGTGCACCAGCAGCTCGGGCGGTTGCGCGAGAGCCAGAACGCTGCGTTGGAAAACTGGGTGCGCGAGTACCGGGGCAGGCTGGGGATTGCGCTCACCGACTGCATCAGCACCGACTTCTTCCTCAAGGATTTCGACCTGTACTTCGCCAAGCTCTATGACGGCCTGCGTCAGGATTCCGGTGACCCGATCGTCTGGGCCGACAAGGTGCTGGGGCGTTACAAGGAGCTGGGCATCGATCCAAGAACCAAGGACCTGATGTTCTCCGACGGTCTCAACTTCGAGAAGTGCCTGCCGATCCTGCGTCACGTGCGTGGCAAGGCCAGATTCGGTTTCGGCATGGGCACCAGCCTGGCCTGCGATGTCGAGGGTGTCGAGCCGCTGAGCATCGTCATGAAGCTGGTGCGGGTGCATGGCGAACCGGTGGTGAAGTTCTCCGACGACCCGATCAAGAACGTCTGTGAAGACGCTTCGTTCCTGCGCTACGCGGCCCAGGTATTCAACGTCAGCCTGATCAATCCACAACTGGGAGCTTGATATGACTATGCAACAGCAAGAGCGCATCGCCCGGGAACTGGGCATCGACCGGCAACTCGCCCGGGGCGGCGAGGCCGCTGAAATCGTCCGTCGTGTCGATTTCATTAAACAGGTGCTGCGCGAGTCGGGCTGCAAGGCCCTGGTGCTCGGCATCAGCGGCGGCGTCGACTCCCTGACCGCCGGGCGCCTGTGCCAGCTGGCGGTGGAGCAGTTGCGGGCCGAGGATCATGAGGCGCGCTTTATCGCCGTGCGCCTGCCGTACAAGACTCAGGCCGATGAACGTGACGCCCAGGCCTCCCTGGACTTCATCCAGCCGGACCTGATCACCACCAGCAACATTGCCGACTGTGTCGACGGCCTGATGGCCACTATCGCCATCGACGGTTTGCAGCCGTCGGCGGAACTCACTGACTTTGCCAAAGGCAACGTCAAGGCCCGGGCGCGGATGCTGGCGCAATACGCGATCGCCAACTTCTGCAACGGGTTGGTGGTCGGCACCGATCATGGTGCGGAAGCGCTGATGGGTTTCTTCACCAAATTCGGCGACGGCGCCTGCGACCTGGCGCCACTGTCCGGGTTGATCAAAAGCCAGGTGCGGTTGCTGGCCGACGCCCTGGGCGCGCCGACGCATCTGGTGCGCAAGGCGCCGACCGCAGACCTGGAAGACCTGGCACCGGGCAAGCTGGATGAGGCGGTGTATGGTTGCAGTTACGAGGAAATCGATGCCTATTTGATGGGCGAAGCGGTGTCGCAGCAGGCGCAGCAGATCATTGAAAGCGCCTACGTCAAAACCGCTCACAAACGCGAACTGCCTCGTGTCCCCCGGACATAGGCGCTGAAGCTGCCGCAGGTTCGGGCCGCGTTCGGACGATCTTTTGATTTTCCATCTGCCACAAAAAAGCCCCTGAATCTTTCGATTCAGGGGCTTTTCGATAGTGCTGTCTGGCTCCACGACCTGGACTCGAACCAGGGACCCAGTGATTAACAGTCACTTGCTCTACCAACTGAGCTATCGCGGAATGCGCCGTATGTTACTGATTAAAAAGAACAAGTCAAGCGCGAATTGTTCGAGTGGCTGATTTTCAGGTGGGCGGTGATGATTCTGCAGGCGAGGAGGGTGCTGTCAGCCATTGGCGGTTACCAGAATCGTCGCAGAGGTCTACCATGGCCCCCCGGAAGTGGTTTCACGCGCTACCGGCCCTCAGCCGAAAAGGTACGCGTCATGACTCACCAACCACTGCTCACGTCGTCAATGCTGCGCGAGGTGTTCGTATGAGCATTGCTCAGATCAGCCTGCCCAAAGGCGTCGGGCCGCATGCCGAGAAACTCTTCGATGCGATCACTCAGGCGAGCACCGCTGATGAGCTGAATCGCGCTGGCGGCAAGGCTGAAGGGTTTGTGCTGGGGCTGGAAAGCACCAAGGCGATCAAAAGCCAGGTTGCCGAATCGTTGTATGTGGCTTATGACGACGCCGCCAGTCAGCGTTCGACCGAACTGGCGGGTTGATCGACCTTAACCGCCGAAGGTGAAGGTGCCGAGCAGGAACTTGGCGTACAGCGACGTGGCTGCCAGTTGCACCAACCACAGGGCCAGGCCACCCAGAAACACGCCCAAGGCAACCTGCCACACCAGCCCGCTGCTGCGTTTGGTCTGGGGGCGTGGCACAAAGCGGTCCAGGTCCAGGTCGTCATCGCGGTCAGCGCGTAAGTCATCGTTTTTCATGTCGGTTCTCTAAATTATCGGAAATACGCAGTACGTGTGGGAGCGAGCCTGCTCGCGATAGCGTCATCCCAGGTATTCATTGCGGCATCTAGCGCATCGCGAGCAGATGAACGTCGCCCGGCTCATCCCACATTTGATCTGTGTGCAGTCTAGAGTGCTCGTTCGCAGTACTGATAATTATCTGCTCGCCAACGAAAAGGGGAAGCCAGACGGCTTCCCCTTTTCTGTCGCGCGGGTGGCTTAGATCACCTGAACGATGGCGTTGGTCACCACGTCGATGTTGCTCTGGTTCAGCGCGGCAACGCAGATGCGGCCGGTGTCCAGGGCGTAGATGCCGAACTCGTTGCGCAGGCGAGTGACTTGCTCAACCGTCAGGCCCGAGTACGAGAACATGCCGCGTTGGCGACCAACGAAGCTGAAGTCGCGGCCGGGCGCTTTTTTCGCCAGCAGATCGACCATTTGCGTACGCATGCCGCGAATGCGCAGGCGCATTTCGGCCAGTTCCTGTTCCCACTGGGCGCGCAGCTCAGGGCTGTTCAGTACGGCAGCAACGATAGCGGCGCCGTGGGTCGGCGGGTTGGAGTAGTTGGTGCGGATCACGCGTTTGACTTGCGACAGCACGCGAGCGCTTTCTTCTTTCGATTCGCTGACGATCGACAGCGCGCCAACACGTTCGCCGTACAGCGAGAACGACTTGGAGAACGAGCTGGAAACGAAGAAGTTCAGGCCCGACTCGGCGAACAGGCGCACGGCAGCGGCGTCTTCGTCGATGCCGTCGCCAAAGCCCTGGTAGGCCATGTCGAGAAACGGCACGTGGTTTTTCGCCTTGACCACGTCCAGCACGTTGTTCCAGTCCGCCGGGCTCAGGTCGACGCCAGTCGGGTTGTGGCAGCACGCGTGCAGCACAACGATCGAGCCATTCGGCAGGGCGTTCAGGTCTTCCAGCAGGCCGGCGCGGTTCACGTCGTGAGTCGCGGCGTCGTAGTAGCGATAGTTCTTCACCGGGAAACCAGCGGTTTCGAACAGCGCGCGGTGGTTTTCCCAGCTTGGGTCGCTGATGGCGACGACGGCGTTCGGCAGCAGTTGCTTGAGGAAGTCAGCGCCGATTTTCAGTGCGCCGGTACCGCCGACGGACTGGGTGGTGACAACCCGGCCAGCGGCGAGCAGTGGCGAGTCTTTACCGAACAGCAGCTTTTGCACAGCCTGGTCGTAGGCGGCGATACCGTCGATCGGCAGGTAGCCACGGGAAGCGTGTTGAGCAGCGCGAATCGTCTCGGCTTCGACAACGGCTCGCAGGAGTGGAATTCGCCCCTCCTCGTTGCAGTAAACACCGACCCCCAGGTTGACCTTGTTGGTACGGGCGTCAGCGTTGAATGCTTCGTTGAGGCCCAGGATTGGATCGCGTGGTGCCATTTCGACAGCGGAGAAGAGGCTCATTATTGCGGCGGCTCTGAATGAAATGTGGAGGGACGTGTGGCGCTCCAGCCGAATGCACTAGAGCGGTGCACAAACGGGGAGCTAGTATAGAGGCCTACACCGGGCGCGGCGACAGGCGTTTCCGCTTTTCGGGCAGGTTTTTTCGGATTATTTTTCGGTCGTTAGCCTTATTGTCATGTCAATGGCTGAGGGGCATGTAGGACGTTTGCCTTGAAACTAGAGGTATTCGGCACCACATCAACGGTTATCATGATTTTTCCCTGCGACATTCGTCGTGAGCGACCTTCACCGTTCTGGCGCCCCCGCCAGCGCCGGAATGAGCCGCTCCTTGGAAACCAATAGGTACGATATGTCTGAATTCCAGCTAGTCACCCGCTTCGAGCCCGCCGGCGATCAGCCGGAAGCCATCCGTCTGATGGTCGAGGGCATCGAGGCCGGGCTGGCGCACCAGACGTTGCTTGGTGTGACCGGTTCGGGCAAGACCTTCAGTATCGCCAACGTGATCGCCCAGGTGCAGCGACCAACGCTGGTGCTGGCGCCGAACAAGACGCTGGCGGCGCAACTGTACGGCGAGTTCAAGGCATTCTTCCCGAATAACGCGGTGGAGTACTTCGTTTCCTACTACGACTACTACCAGCCCGAAGCCTACGTACCGTCGTCCGATACCTTCATTGAGAAAGACGCCTCGATCAACGATCACATCGAGCAGATGCGACTGTCGGCGACTAAAGCGTTGCTGGAGCGCAAGGACGCGATCATTGTCACCACGGTCTCGTGCATCTACGGTCTGGGCAGCCCGGAAACCTATCTGAAAATGGTCCTGCACGTCGATCGCGGCGACAAGCTCGATCAGCGCGCTTTGCTGCGCCGCTTGGCCGACCTGCAATACACCCGCAATGACATGGATTTTGCCCGCGCGACCTTCCGCGTGCGCGGCGATGTGATTGATATCCACCCGGCGGAATCCGATTTTGAAGCGATCCGTATTGAGCTCTTCGATGATGAGGTGGAGAAAATTTCCGCTTTCGATCCGCTCACCGGCGAAGTGATTCGCCAGCTGCCGCGTTTCACCTTTTATCCGAAGAGTCACTACGTAACGCCGCGAGAAACCCTGCTGGGAGCCATCGAAGGGATCAAGGTCGAGCTGCAGGAGCGTCTGGAATACCTGCGCTCCAACAATAAACTGGTGGAAGCCCAGCGGCTGGAGCAGCGCACCCGTTTTGACCTGGAGATGATTCTGGAGCTGGGTTACTGCAACGGCATCGAAAACTACTCGCGCTACCTCTCGGGCCGTGAGTCCGGTGAGCCGCCACCGACCTTGTTTGACTATCTGCCCGCCGATGCCTTGCTGGTGATCGACGAATCCCACGTCAGCGTGCCGCAGGTCGGTGCGATGTATAAGGGCGACCGTTCGCGTAAAGAGACGCTGGTCGAATACGGTTTCCGTCTGCCATCGGCACTGGATAACCGGCCAATGCGTTTCGATGAATGGGAAAGCATCAGTCCGCAGACGATTTTCGTCTCGGCGACCCCGGGTAACTACGAGGCGGAACACGCCGGTCGGGTGATCGAGCAGTTGGTGCGACCGACTGGTCTGGTCGATCCGCAAATCGAGATTCGTCCGGCGCTGACTCAAGTCGACGACTTGCTGTCGGAAATCACCAAGCGGGTGGCGCTGGAGGAGCGGGTGCTGGTCACTACATTGACCAAGCGCATGTCCGAAGACTTGACCGACTACCTCGCCGACCACGGTGTGCGGGTGCGTTATCTGCACTCGGACATCGATACCGTGGAGCGGGTCGAGATCATCCGTGATTTGCGTCTGGGCACCTTCGATGTACTGGTGGGGATCAATCTGCTGCGTGAAGGCCTGGACATGCCGGAAGTGTCGCTGGTGGCGATTCTCGATGCCGACAAGGAGGGCTTCCTGCGCTCCGAGCGTTCGCTGATCCAGACCATCGGCCGCGCGGCGCGGAACCTCAATGGCCGGGCGATTCTGTATGCCGACCGGATCACCGGGTCGATGGAACGGGCGATTGGCGAGACCGAGCGCCGTCGCGACAAGCAAATCGCCTTCAACCTGGCCAATGGCATCACCCCCAAAGGCGTGTTCAAGGACGTTGCCGACATCATGGAAGGCGCGACCGTGCCCGGTTCGCGCAGCAAGAAGCGCAAAGGCATGGCCAAGGCAGCCGAGGAAAGTGCCCGTTACGAAAACGAGCTGCGTTCGCCGAGCGAAATCGCCAAGCGCATTCGTCAGCTGGAAGAGAAGATGTACCAGCTCGCCCGCGACCTGGAGTTCGAAGCCGCCGCGCAGACACGCGACGAAATCACCAAGATGCGCGAGCGGTTGTTGACCGTCTGATTAGCGGTGGCTGTCAGGGCCTCATCGCGAGCAGGCTCGCTCCCACAAGGTTCGGTGTGACCCATGTGGGAGCGAGCCTGCTCGCGATAGGGGCGCCGCGGTCTCAATGCGCTTCGCCGGCCTTCAACCCGGGCGGCAACGCCTTGGTCAGCAGGATCGCCAGCATGCTCACCCCCAGCGCAATCCCGACAAAGTGAAACGCATCGTTGTAGGCCATGATCAAGGCCTGCTGATGGGTGATCTCACTGAGCTTGCCCAGCGCGGCCATTTCGCTGCCGAATCGATCGGTCATGCTCGCCATGCGCTCGGCCACCTGCGGGTTGGTCGGCACTATCGACTCGCGTAAATAATCGAAGTAGGTCTTGGTTCGCGCATCCAGCAGAGTGGCGAGCAGGGCGATGCCAATCGCGCCTCCAAGGTTGCGCAGGATGTTGAACAGGCTCGACGCGGAGCCTGCATCCTGCGGCAGGATGTAGGCGGTGGCGATCAGCGAAATGGTCACCATGATCAGCGGCTGGCCCAGCGCGCGGACGAGCTGGATCTGATTGAACTGTGGTCCGGCGAAGTCAGGGTTGAGTGAGCCTGAAAGAATACTCGCCAAGCCAAACAGGCCAAAGCCGAGCGTGCACAGCCACTTTGGTGAAACGAACTTCATCAGTTTCGGCACCAGCGGAATCAGGAACAGCTGCGGCACGCCCATCCACATGATCACTTCGCCGATCTGCAAGGCGTTGTAGCTCTGGATCTGCGCCAGGTACAGCGGCAGCAGATAAATCGAGCCGTACAGCCCCACGCCCATGCCCAGGCTGGAAATACTCGATAAGCCAAAGTTGCGGTTGCGCAAGATGCCCAGATTGATCAGCGGATTGGGCTTGGACACTTGCACGATCACAAAGGTGATCAGGCTCAACAGGGCGATGCAGCCCAGCGTCACGATCAGGCTCGACTCCAGCCAGTCCTTGCGATGACCTTCCTCGAGAAACACCTGCAAGCACCCGAGGCCAACGCCCAGCGTGAGAATGCCCATGTAGTCGGTGCTTTTGAGCAATTCCCAGTGGGCCGCTTTTTTCTCCAGGCCATACATGAGGCCGGCGATCATGATCAGCCCCGGCGGGATGTTGATGTAGAAGATGTACTTCCAGCCCCAGTTTTCCGTCAGCCAGCCGCCGAGGGTCGGGCCGATGGAGGGCGCGAAGGTCGCGGTCATGGCGAACATCGCCATGCCTTTGGCGCGATGGTGTTCGGGGAGTTTGATCAGCGTCAGGGTGAACGCCAGCGGGATCAGCGCGCCGCCGGTGAAGCCCTGAAAGGCGCGGAACACGATCATGCTCTCCAGGCTCCAGGCCATCGAGCAGAGCAGGGAGGCGGCCAGAAAGCCCAGCGAGACCCACACCGCCAGGCGTCGTGCCGAGAGCAGTTGCACCAGCCACGCGGTGAGCGGAATCATGATGATTTCCGCCACCAGGTACGAGGTGGAAATCCACGAGCCTTCTTCCAGGGTCGCTGACAGCGCGCCTTGAATGTCCTTGAGCGAGGCGTTGGTGATCTGGATGTCGAGCACCGCCATGAAGGCGCCGAGCATCACGCTCATCACCGCAATCCAGTCCCTCCGGGTCGGTTCGCCGACCGGGCGGATCAGTTGATCACCGGCCATCGCCAGGGTCTTTGATGTTGACTTTGACGGTGACCGACATGCCTGGGCGGATCTTGCCGTGCAGCGGATTGTCGGCGGCAAAGGTCAGTTTTACCGGAATCCGTTGCACGACTTTGGTGAAGTTGCCGGTGGCATTGTCCGGTGGCAGCAGGCTGAACTGCGCGCCCGAGGCGGCGAACAGGCTGTCGACCCGGGCTTCGATCGGTGTGTCGCTGTAGGCATCGAAGGTCAGTTCGGCTTTCTGGCCGGGCTGCATGTGACCAATCTGGGTTTCCTTGAAGTTGGCCTGAATCCAGATGTCCTGGTCCGGGACGATCGACAGCAGGTAAGCGCCCGCCTGGACGTATTGGCCATTGCGGGCGGCGCGCTGGCCGATCAGGCCGCTGATCGGTGCGTGGATTTCGCTGCGGGTCAGGTTCAGTCGGGCCTGCGCCAGATCGGCTTTGGCATTGGCGATCTGGGCGTCCAGGCGCTTGATCTCGGCTGTCAAGGCGTTGACCTGTTGACGCTGGCCCTGGGCGTCAGCCTGGGCCTTGGCGACTTGCGAGCGAGCGATGCGGTTGTCGGCGGAGAGGGTGGTCACCCGTTCTTCCGAGACATAACCCGGTTTGCGCAGGGTTTGCGCGCGGGACAAATCAATTTGCGAGCGGCCGAGAGTGGCCTGGCTGGCGGCGACCTGAGCTTCGCTGGCGGCGATCAGGCTGGCTTGTTGGGTCAGTTTGCTCTGGGCTTGCAGGCGCTCGGCTTCGCGGGTGGCGAGGGTCGCGTTGGCGCGGTCGACGGCGAGATGGAAGTCATCGCCTTCGAGTTTGATCAACAGTTGGCCTTTTTCGACGTGCTGGTTGTCCTGTACCAGCACTTCCTCGATGCGCGCGCCCAACTGGCTGGAGACACGGGTGATTTCACCCTGGACATAAGCGTTATCGGTGCTTTCGTAAAACCGTCCCTTGAAGAACCATTGAGCGAAGAAGCCCCCGGCAACCAGCAGGACGATCAGCAGGAAAGTGAACAGGCGACGCTTGAGTTGGGCAGGCATGAGCAGACTGTAGTCGAGAAAGTGTAAGGAGATTTATCAGTACTCGAATCTGTCATATAGCCGATAAGCGGTAAATGCCACTTATTGATAATCGGCCGTTGAGCGCTGCCAGAGCCTTTTGTAGCCCCAACGTTGGCTTAAATGCCCTGCTCACTGGAGCCGGGCGGGCAACGCCTGTTACCATTCGCCCTTTGTTTCATCTCCGCTTTTTATATTCTTTCGAGACATGCCATGACCACCGTCCGCACTCGCATCGCGCCATCGCCTACCGGCGATCCCCATGTCGGCACCGCTTACATCGCTTTGTTCAACTACTGCTTTGCCAAGCAGCATGGCGGTGAGTTCATCCTGCGGATTGAAGACACAGACCAATTGCGTTCGACCCGCGAGTCCGAACAGCAGATTTTCGATGCCTTGCGCTGGTTGGGCATCGACTGGAGTGAAGGCCCGGATGTCGGCGGCCCACACGGTCCGTATCGCCAGAGCGAACGTGGCGACATCTACCAGAAGTACTGCCAGCAACTGGTCGATCTGGGTCACGCGTTCCCGTGCTTCTGCACCGCTGAAGAACTGGACCAGATGCGCGCCGAGCAAATGGCCCGCGGCGAAACCCCGCGTTATGACGGCCGTGCGCTGTTGCTCTCCAAGGAAGAAGTGGCGCGCCGTCTGGCCGCTGGCGAGCCGCACGTCATCCGCATGAAGGTCCCGACCGAAGGCGTCTGCGTGGTGCCGGACATGTTGCGTGGCGACGTCGAGATCCCGTGGGATCGCATGGACATGCAAGTGTTGATGAAGACCGACGGCCTGCCGACCTACTTCCTCGCCAACGTGGTCGACGACCACCTGATGGGCATCACCCACGTATTGCGCGGCGAAGAATGGCTGCCATCGGCGCCGAAGCTGATCCTGCTTTACGAGTACTTCGGCTGGGAGCAACCAGAGCTGTGCTACATGCCGTTGCTGCGTAACCCGGACAAGAGCAAGCTGTCCAAGCGCAAGAACCCGACCTCGGTGACGTTCTACGAGCGCATGGGCTTCATGCCGGAAGCGATGCTCAACTACCTCGGTCGCATGGGGTGGTCGATGCCGGACGAGCGCGAGAAGTTCTCGCTGCAGGAAATGGTCGACAACTTCGACCTGAAACGCGTTTCCCTTGGCGGGCCAATTTTCGACATCGAGAAGCTGTCGTGGCTCAACGGCCAATGGCTGCGTGATCTGCCGGTGGAAGAGTTCGCCAGCCGCGTGCAGGCCTGGGCGCTGAACCCTGAATACATGATGAAGATCGCGCCGCACGTGCAGGGTCGGGTTGAAACCTTCAGCCAGATCGCACCGTTGGCCGGATTCTTCTTCGCTGGCGGCGTGACCCCGGATGCCAAGCTGTTCGAATCCAAGAAGCTCTCGGGCGATCAGGTTCGCCAGTTGATGCAGTTGATCCTGTGGAAGCTCGAAAGCCTGCGTCAGTGGGAAAAGGACAGCATCACGGCGACCATTCAGGCGGTGGTCGAATCCCTGGAGCTGAAGCTGCGTGATGCCATGCCGCTGATGTTCGCGGCCATCACTGGCCAGGCCAGCTCGGTGTCGGTGCTGGATGCGATGGAAATCCTTGGGCCGGACCTGACGCGTTTCCGTCTGCGCCAGGCGATCGACTTGCTCGGTGGCGTGTCGAAGAAAGAAAACAAAGAGTGGGAAAAGCTCCTGGGCGCTATCGCCTGAGGTGTTTGACCCCGTGCAGGAGTCGCCGGAGGCTGCGATCTTTTGATCTTGCTCTTCGGCGTCACCCCCATTTTTCGGGGGGAGGGCGGTAAGTGATTGTTATGGCGGCAAAAAATTTTGAAAATTGTTAAAAATAAGTTTGACAGCTTTCCGATCCGCCATTAAGATTCGCCCCGTCCTCAGCGATGAGGGGCTATAGCTCAGCTGGGAGAGCGCTTGCATGGCATGCAAGAGGTCGACGGTTCGATCCCGTCTAGCTCCACCAATTTACACTTCAAGGCCTGGCCACACCGGCCTTGAAGCGATCAACACTCAGCGTTGGTCAGTTGTATAGAAGGGTTTGCGTCCCCTTCGTCTAGTGGCCTAGGACACCGCCCTTTCACGGCGGTAACAGGGGTTCGAGTCCCCTAGGGGACGCCAGTTTTACAGAAGTGATGTTGCAAGACATCGCTCCGCCGCGAGGCGAAAAATCCGGGGCTATAGCTCAGCTGGGAGAGCGCTTGCATGGCATGCAAGAGGTCAACGGTTCGATCCCGTTTAGCTCCACCAATTTTACAGTTCAAGGTCTGGCCACACCGGCCTTGAATCGATCAGTACTCAGCACTGATCAGTTGTATAGAAGGGTTTGCGTCCCCTTCGTCTAGTGGCCTAGGACACCGCCCTTTCACGGCGGTAACAGGGGTTCGAGTCCCCTAGGGGACGCCACGATTACCCGCTCTGCGGGATTTATAAGGGTCATTCAATTGTTGAATGGCCCTTTTGTTTGTCTGGCGTTTGGCCAATCCCTCATTCTCCTCACACTGTTCTTCTGACCAATGGTCATATCAGCGACTTGCGAATAATTATTATGAGAATAATATTCTATTCGTAATATTCGGAGGCAACGATGAACGATAAAAAAGCTCAAACCCGTGAACGCATTCTCCAGGCCGCCAGCTCTGCGCTGGTCCAGCGCGGCCCGGCAGAGCCTAGTGTGGGTGAAGTGATGGGCGCTGCCGGCCTTACCGTCGGCGGCTTCTACGCCCACTTCGAAAGCAAGGACGCGATGATGCTGGAGGCCTTCACGCAATTGCTCGGCCAGCGTCGGGCGCTGATCGCCGAAATGGACCCCTCGCTGACCGGCGAAGAACGCCGGGCGCTGGTCGCTGCGTTTTACCTGTCGCGCAAACACCGAGACTCCACCGATCACGCCTGCCCGATTCCGGCATCGATAGGCGAGCTGGGGCGTCTGCCGGACGATTTTCGTCTGGCCTTGAATGAACACATCGAGCTGATGGTCGCGCAGTTGGCCGCCAGCCCGGAAGACACCGACAAGGCGTTGGCTGACTTGGCGCTGATGGTCGGTGGTTTGGCCCTGGCACGGGCACTGGGTGCCGGTGAGTTGTCCGATCGATTGCTGCGTGCCGCCAAGTCGGCGGTGCTATGACCTGAAGCACAAGCCTTTGGAGATGAGCGATGAGCACGTTAAGTTGGGTTCGTGGCGTTAACGGCACCTTGGGCTGGGTTGCACCGCAATGGGTGGCGAGCAAGATGCGTTCGGTGTTCATGACGCCGCGCGAGCTGCCTTTGCGTGATTGGGAAATGCCGCTGCTGGCGAAGTCCGAGCGGATCACCCTGCGCTTCGGTCTTTCAGCGTTGCGCTGGGGCCAGGGCCCGACAGTGCTGCTGATGCACGGCTGGGAAGGTCGGCCGACACAATTCGCCAGCCTGATCACGGCGCTGGTAGACGCCGGCTACACCGTGGTCGCGCTGGATGGTCCGGCTCACGGTCGCTCGCCTGGCCGCGAGGCCAATGTGGTGCTTTTTGCTCGGGCGATGCTCGAAGCAGCGGCAGAACTGCCGCCCTTGCAAGCGGTCATCGGCCACTCCATGGGCGGCGCCAGTGCGATGCTTGCCGTTCAATTGGGTTTGCGCACAGAAACATTGGTCAGTATCGCCGCACCGGCACGGATTCTCGCCGTGTTGCGCGGTTTTGCCCGCCATGTTCGCATGCCGCCCAAGGCGCGTTCGGCGTTTATCCGCAAAGTCGAACGGGATGTGGGTATCCAGGCCTCACGACTCGACGTCACCCACTATCAACTGGATATGCCAGGGCTGATCGTGCACGCCGAAGACGACGTCTTTGTCTCGGTCAATGAGTCGCAATTGATTCACGACGCCTGGTTCGACAGCCGGCTGTTGCGCCTGGAGGAGGGCGGTCATCAGCGGGTGCTGGCGGATCCGCGAGTGATCGAAGGCGTGCTCTCGTTGCTGTCCGGTCGGAGCTTGCAGGCGCGCCAATCGGCCTGATCATCCGTTACACTGCCCCGGTCGAATAATCTGACCGGGAGTGGGGCATGGGCTGGGATCGGGCAACGCCGTTTATCATTGATCTGCAGGTGGCTGCCGAGGACATCGATGGGTTGGGGCACGCCAATAATGCGGTGTACGTCACCTGGCTCGAGCGCTGCGCCTGGCGCCACTCGCAGCGCCTAGGGCTGGACCTGACCGAATATCGGCGATTGGACCGGGCGATGGCTGTGGTGCGCCACGAGATCGATTACCTGGCAGCCGCCTATGAAGGTGACGAGTTGCAGTTGGCGACCTGGATCGTCGACTGGGATCAGCGCCTGAAGATGACCCGGCACTTCCAGCTGAAACGCCCGAGCGACAACGCCACACTGCTGCGGGCACAAACCACGTTTGTCTGCATCGAGCTGTCCAGCGGCAAGCCGAGGCGCATGCCAGCGGAATTCATCGAAGGCTACGGCCCGGCGTTGATCCAATGTGGGAGCGAGCCTGCTCGCGATGAACGATAACGCGGTGTACTTGATAAACCGCGCCGCCTGAATCGCGAGCAGGCTCGCTCCCACAAGGGATCAGCGATGTCCTGCGAATTCCTCGCGTAATCCAGTAAACTGCCGCACGTTTTTCGTTGAGTGTTTTCCATGCAAATTGCTTTGGCGCCCATGGAGGGGTTGGTCGACAACATCCTGCGGGACGTGTTGACCCGTGTTGGCGGTATCGATTGGTGCGTGACCGAGTTCATTCGGATCAACGATCAACTGCTCACGCCTGCCTATTTCCACAAATTCGGCCCTGAACTGCTGAACGGCGCCAAGACCGCTTCAGGCGTGCCGTTGCGCGTGCAATTGCTCGGTTCCGATCCGGTGTGCCTGGCAGAAAACGCGGCGCTGGCCTGTGAGCTGGGCTCGGAGGTGATCGATCTGAACTTCGGTTGCCCGGCGAAGACCGTGAACAAGTCGCGTGGCGGTGCGGTACTGCTCAAGGAGCCGGAACTGCTCAACGAAATCGTCGAACATGTGCGCCGTGCAGTGCCGGCGCATATCCCGGTGACGGCCAAGATGCGTTTGGGTTTTGACAGCCCCGACGGCGCTCTGGTCTGTGCCACCGCGTTGGCAGAGGGCGGTGCTGCGCACATCGTCGTGCACGCACGGACCAAGACGGACGGCTACAAACCGCCAGCGCATTGGGAATGGATCCCGCGGGTGCAGGAAGTAGTCAAGGTGCCGGTGTTCGCCAACGGCGATATCTGGAGCGTTGAAGACTGGCGCCGTTGCCGCGAAATCAGCGGCGTGGAAGACATCATGCTGGGTCGTGGCCTGGTGTCACGCCCCGACCTGGCGCGGCAAATCGCTGCTGCACGGGCCGGCGAAGAGGTGGTCGAGATGACCTGGGCCGAGCTGCTGCCGCTGATTCAGGACTTCTGGCTGCAAGCCAAGGCGCAAATGACACCGCGCCAGTCGCCGGGTCGCTTGAAGCAGTGGCTGGCGATGCTGACCCGCAATTATCCCGAAGCGGTGGAGCTGTTCACGGTCCTGCGCCGTGAAACCGAACTGGATCAGGTCTCGCGCTTACTAGGTCTGCAGGCGTGCGAAGCAGCCTGAAACCGTTGTTGAAAAAAACACAAAATAATCTCTTGAAATGCAATCGGCGGTCCTTATCTAAGGATTACGCGATGCCGAATTCGGGTCGCGGAGACAAAAAAACTTGCTGATTGTTTTCAGGAGATTTGAATCATGAGTACTGCATTTTCCATGGCGCCACTGTTCCGTTCCTCGGTGGGCTTCGATCGTTTCAACGATCTGTTCGAGTCGGCGCTGCGCAATGAGCCAGGCAGCACCTATCCACCGTACAACGTCGAAAAACATGGCGACGACGAATACCGCATCGTCATCGCGGCGGCTGGTTTCCAGGAAGAAGACCTGGAGCTGCAAGTAGAAAAAGGTGTGTTGACCATCAGTGGCGGCAAGCGTGACACCAATGAAGACGTCACCTACCTGTACCAGGGCATCGCGCAACGCGCCTTCAAGCTGTCCTTCCGGCTGGCGGACCACATTGAAATCAAGGCCGCAGAGCTTCGCAACGGTCTGTTGAGCATCGACCTGCTGCGCGTCATACCGGAAGAAGCGAAAGCCAAACGTATCCCGATCAACGGGACGCAAAAACCAGCGTTGCAGCACTGAGTCATCGCGATGAGAAAGGGCGCCACCGGCGCCCTTTTTTGTGTCCGTCATTTGAGCAGTTTCAGGAAGCCCTCCAGCGGCAGCGGCTGGCTGTGCAAGTAGCCTTGATACAAGTGGCAGCCCAGCCCTTGCAGGAAATCGAGCTGTTCGGTGGTTTCGACCCCTTCGGCAATTACCGTCAATTCCAGGCTGCGGGCCATGGCCACGATCGCGCGGATGATTTCCGCGTCGTTCGGATCGCTGGTCGCATCGCGGATGAACGACTGGTCGATCTTCAAGGTGTCCACCGGCAGGCGCTTGAGGTACGTGAGCGAGGAGTAGCCGGTGCCAAAGTCGTCCATGGCGAAGCTGACGCCAAGTTTCTTCAGGCGACGCATCTTGCTGATGGTGTCGTCCAGGTTCTGGATCACGATGCCTTCGGTGACCTCCAGTTTGAGCAGCGAATACGGCAGTCCGTGGCTGCTCAGGGTTTGTTCAATCCGTTCGACAAAGTCGTTCTGGCGAAATTGCCGTGGGCTGATGTTCACGCAAAGGCTGAAGTTCAGCGGATCGATCAGGCCTCTATCGATCAATTGCCTGAAGGCCTGGCAGGTCTCATCGAGGATCCAGGTGCCGACCTCCAGGATCAGCCCGCTGTCTTCCAGTACCTTGATGAATTCGCTGGGCGATTGCTCCCCCAGTCGCGGGTGGCGCCAGCGCACCAAGGCTTCGGCACCGATAATGCGACCGTCCAGGGCGTCCACCTGAGGCTGGTATTGCACGCTGAACTCACCACGCGAAAGGGCCAGGCGCAGGTCGGTTTCCATCCGCAGGCGTTCACTGGCGGCTTTTTGCATGGTGTTGTGGAACATCTGCGTGGCATTGCGTCCCGAATCCTTGGCTCGGTACAGGGCAATGTCGGCACGCTTGAGCAGGTCCGTCGGGGTTGAGCCGTGATCGGGGATCAAGGCCACGCCGATGCTCGGGGTGACTTGCAGGCGCTGACCGTCGAGGAACATCGGCTCGGACAGCAACTCGCGAATCGTGTCAGCCAGTTGGCGAACCTGTTCGCTGACCTCGTTGCGTGTACCTTCCAGACCGCTCAACAGCACCACAAACTCATCGCCGCCCAGTCGCGCCACAGTGTCTTCCATGCGCACGCTGGCTTCGAGGCGCGCAGTGATGATTTTCAGCACGGTGTCGCCCACCGGGTGCCCGAGCGAGTCGTTGATGTGCTTGAAATGGTCGAGATCGAGGAACAGCAAGGCGCCGCGCAGGTTGTGGCGTTTCAGCAGGGCGATCTGCTGGCTCAGGCGATCCATCAGCAGGGCGCGGTTGGGCAGATTGGTCAGTGGGTCGTGGTAGGCGAGGTGACGGATCTGCGCTTCGGCGTTTTTCAGCAGGCTGACGTCCCGGGCGGTCATCAGCAGGCAGGCGGTTTCGTTGAGAGTGATGGGTTCGATCGAGACCTCGACGGTGAGAATTTCGCCGCGTTTGTTGCGACCAAGCATTTCCTGGTGATGCACCCGGCCTTTGGCTTTCAACTCGGCCAGCAGGGTTGAGCGTTGTTTTTCTTCGGCCCAGATGCCGACCTGATAAACGGTTTTACCTACTACTTCGTCGGCGCGATAGCCGGTCAAGCGGCAGAAGCCGTCGTTGACCTCCAGGTAGCGTCCGCTGTCGCGCTCGGTGATAGTGATGGCGTCGGGGCTGGAGTGAAACGCCTTGGCGAATTTCTCTTCACTGGCCTTCAGTGCAGCCTCGGAGCGCTGTTGCTGGGTGATGTCACGCAAGGTGGTCACGATGCATGGCTCGTTGCCGACGCTGATCTGACGGCTGGAAATCACGCAGGTCAAGGGTTGCCCGTCCTTGTGGTGAACGATGATTGCGACGTTGTTGAGCGCCTGTTCGCGAATCACCTGCTCGATGCGTTGCTGGCGCTTCACCGAAGCGTCCCAGAGGCCAATCTCGTCGGCACTGCGGTCGATGACGTCGGTGGTGGTCCAGCCGAAGGTCTGAGTGAAGGCGGGGTTGATCTCGATGAACTGGCCGGTGTCCTGGCGCGTCACGCAGATCGGGTCCGGGCTGACCTGGAACAGGCTGGCGAATTTTTCTTCGGAGGTGATCAGGCGCTGCTCGCGCTCCACCTGGTCGGTGATGTCGAGCAACGTACCGGCCATGCGCAGGGGCGCGCCGGACTCATCGCGATAGAGCCGTGCACGGCTTTCCAGGTAGCGCGAACTGCCGTCGGGCAATTGCACGCGGTAGGTCAGTTGATAATTGCCGGCAGGGCCTTCGCGCAAGCTGCGATAGGCGTCGCGCATGCTGTCGCGCTCGTCGTCCGGCACGCCTTCGAAAAACGCATCGAAGGGCTCGTGGAAGGGCACCGGGTCAAGGCCGTGCAACTGCGCGGCGCGGGCCGAGCCATAGAGCATGCCGCTGGGGATGTGCCAGTCCCAGGTGCCGAGTTGCGCCGAGTCGAGGGCCAGGTCCAGGCGCTCCTGACTGTCTTTGAGCGCTTGCTCGGCGAGTTTGCGTTCGCTGGTGTCGAGGAAAGTGCTGAGCAGGTAGGGCTGGCCTTCGAGTTCAACCTTTTGCGCGCTGAGAATGCCATCGTGGACCTGGCCGTTGCTGGCGCGAAACTGCACCTCCATGCTGACCAGTTCACCCTTGGCCTTGGTTGCCTTGACCAGTTTGGCGCGTTGTTGCGGGTCTACCCAAAGGCCCAGTTCCAGCGTCGTGCGGCCGATCACGCTGTGCACGGGCCAGCCAAACAGGCTTTCGAAGTATTGATTGGCTTCGCTGATCAGGCCGTCTTCCTGACGGGTCAGCAACACCATGTTCGGGCTCAGGTGAAATAGTGTTGCGAAACGTTTCTCCGAGCTGCTCAGGGCCTGTTCACGCTGGCGTTGATGGGTGATCTCGCGGATCACCCCGATCATCCGTGGCCGGCCTTGTTTATCCGGTATCAGGCTGCCGTTGATCTCCAGCCAGTGCAGGCTGCCGTCGGGCCAGCGGACCCGGTGATGCATCGCTTGTTCCAGCGGTGCGCCGGCCACTACGGCGTTAAAGGCTCGCAGGGTTTTGGCTCGATCCTCCACCGGCAACAGATCCAGGTATTCCATGTCGGCCGGCAGTGGTTTTTTGGGGTCAAACCCGAACAGGGCTTGAGTCCCCCGCGACCAGCTGATCAGTCCGCGTTCAATGTCCCAGTACCAGGCGCCCAAACGTGCACCGTTCAAGGCGGCGAGCAGTTGTGGTGCGCTCTCCCAAATCTGCTCCGAGGTCCGCGGGTCGAGCGCCTGAATGCGCGGCATTGGGGGCGTGCGTGAGCGAGTGCGGTCAGCAGATTTGGGCATGGGTAACAAGCCTTGGGCTGAATTGGGTGTTTGGCGCTGGGATTTTCGACCTTAAAGGATTAGCACAACTTAGCCGTGAGTCCGTGGCAAATCGATTTGTGCGTCCAACAAGGCCATGAAAGCCCGTGCAGCATTCGACAGCGTCCGTTCGGTGTGCACGATATAGCCTAGCTGGCGAGTGAGTTGTATGCCCGGTAAAGGAATGCGTGCCACTTGATCGTCGAGCATGGTGCGCGGCAATACGCTCCAGGCCAGGCCAATGGAAACCATCATCTTGATAGTTTCCAGATAGTTAGTGCTCATCGCGATGTTCGGTGTCAGCCCCTGGGCTTCGAAAAGTCGTTGCACGATGTGGTGGGTAAAGGTGTTGCCGCCGGGAAAAACCGCCGGATGGCGGGCGATATCGGCCAGGCTGACTGCGCCGTTGCTGATCAGCGAGTGTTCGGGGGCCGCCACGAAGTCCAGCGGGTCGTCCCATACCGGCGTGGCTTTCACCAGCGTGTGCGGCTCGGGTGCCAGGGTAATCACTGCCAGTTCGGCGCGGCCGTGAAGAATTTCCTCGTAGGCGACTTCCGAATCGAGGAACTGAATATCCAGCGCGACCTCGGGATAGCGTCGGGTGAACGCCCGCAGCAAGGGCGGCAGGCGGTGCAGGCCAATGTGATGACTGGTCGCCAGTGTCAGGCGGCCAGTCACTTCGCCGGTCAGGTTGGTCAACGCCCGGCGCGTGTCATCCAGCACATTCAGAATCTGATAAGCGCGCGGCAACAGGGCGCGTCCAGCCTCGGTCAGGCTGACTTCCCGGCCCAGTCGATCGAACAGCCGCACATTGAGCTGCTGCTCCAGCCCGGCGATGCGTTTACTGATGGCTGGCTGGGTCAGGTGCAGCCGTTCGCCCGCGCCGGAAAAGCTGCCGGTCTCGGCGATGGCTATAAAAGCATTGAGGTTGGCCAGGTCCATGGTTGTATTCCAGTTGGTTATCCAAAGCATAAAAAATATGAATTTGAGTTATTTAATGTAACCCCATAGGATCGACCTCACAAGCCAAGGGGTTATTGAATTGCTTCAAGCCCGGGGCATAGAAACAAGCTGATGAGGAAACGTCTGATGGCCGGCAAAACGCTCTACGACAAGCTCTGGGATTCGCATTTGGTCAAGCAGCGCGACGATGGTTCGGCGCTGATCTACATCGATCGTCACATCATTCACGAAGTGACCTCGCCGCAAGCCTTCGAAGGGCTGCGTCTGGCCGGGCGCAAGCCGTGGCGCATCGATGCCAACATCGCGACCCCGGACCACAACGTACCGACGACTCCTGAGCGCAAGGGCGGCATTGCTGCCATCGCTGACGAAGTCTCGCGTTTGCAGGTTCAGACCCTCGATGACAACTGTGACGAATATGGCATCGTCGAATTCAAGATGAACGACGTGCGTCAAGGCATCGTCCACGTCATCGGCCCGGAGCAGGGCGCAACCTTGCCGGGCATGACCGTGGTCTGCGGTGACTCCCATACCTCGACCCACGGCGCTTTCGGCGCGTTGGCTCACGGTATTGGCACTTCCGAGGTCGAGCACGTGCTCGCCACCCAGTGCCTGGTCGCCAAGAAAATGAAGAACATGCTGGTCCGCGTTGAAGGCAAATTGCCGTTCGGCGTGACTGCCAAGGACATTGTCCTGGCTGTTATCGGCAAGATCGGCACCGCCGGCGGTAACGGCCACGCGATCGAATTCGCCGGTAGCGCAATTCGCGAGTTGTCGGTCGAAGGCCGCATGACCATCTGCAACATGTCCATCGAGGCCGGTGCGCGAGTTGGTTTGGTTGCCGCTGACGAAAAGACCGTTGCCTACGTCAAGGGTCGTCCGTTCGCACCGAAAGGCGCTGAATGGGATATGGCTGTCGAAGCCTGGAAAGACCTGGTGTCCGATGCGGACGCGAAGTTCGACACCATCGTTGAGCTCGACGCTGCGCAGATCAAGCCGCAAGTCAGCTGGGGCACTTCCCCGGAAATGGTCCTCGCCGTCGATCAGAACGTGCCGGACCCGGCTAAAGAGATGGACCTGGTCAAGCGCGACTCCATCGTCCGCGCCTTGAAGTACATGGGTTTGACCGCCAATCAGGCGATCACCGACATTCAACTGGATCGCGTGTTCATTGGCTCCTGCACCAACTCGCGGATCGAAGATTTGCGCGCTGCGGCGGTGATCGCCAAGGGCCGCAAAGTGGCCTCGACCATCAAGCAAGCCATTGTGGTGCCGGGTTCGGGCCTGGTGAAGGCGCAAGCCGAAGCCGAGGGGCTGGACAAGATCTTCCTCGAGGCCGGTTTCGAATGGCGTGAGCCAGGTTGCTCGATGTGCCTGGCAATGAACCCGGACCGTTTGGAGTCTGRTGAGCATTGCGCATCGACCTCCAACCGTAACTTCGAAGGCCGTYAGGGCGCCGGTGGCCGTACGCACCTGGTGAGCCCGGCAATGGCCGCCGCCGCCGCTGTCAACGGCCGTTTCGTCGACGTCCGTGAATTGATCTGAAGGAGCGCAGCATGAAAGCTTTTACCCAGCACACTGGTCTTGTCGCGCCTTTGGATCGTGCCAACGTCGACACCGACCAGATCATTCCCAAGCAGTTCTTGAAGTCGATCAAGCGCACCGGTTTCGGTCCGAACCTGTTCGATGAGTGGCGTTACCTGGATGTCGGGCAACCGTATCAGGACAACTCCAAGCGTCCGTTGAACAAGGACTTCGTGCTCAACGCCGAGCGTTATCAAGGTGCCAGCGTGTTGCTCGCCCGGGAAAACTTCGGCTGCGGTTCGAGCCGCGAGCACGCGCCATGGGCCCTGGAAGAGTACGGTTTCCGCAGCATCATCGCGCCGAGCTACGCCGACATCTTCTTCAACAACAGCTTCAAGAACGGCTTGCTGCCAATCATTCTGAGCGACGCTGAAGTCGACGAGTTGTTTGCGCAAGTGGAAGCCAACCCGGGCTACCAGTTGCAGATCGACTTGCAGGCCCAGACCGTGACCCGTCCTGACGGCAAGGTCCTGAGCTTCGAAATCGATGCTTTCCGCAAACACTGCCTGCTCAACGGCCTGGACGATATCGGCCTGACCTTGCAGGACGGCGATGCGATTGCTGCGTTCGAAGCCAGGCACCGCGCCAGCCAGCCGTGGTTGTTTCGCGACGCGTGATTTTGCGTAAGGCGTAACAAAGCCATCGCGAGCAGGCTCGCTCCCACACTGGATGTGCGGCGTTCACAAAACCCCTGTGGGAGCGAGCCTGCTCGCGATGAGGCCCCAATAAACACCCCAAGACTCACCCCCTTAAGGAAGTCACCATGACCAGCACCGCCCACCACAGCGACGTCGTACAAAAGCAATTCGGTGAACAGGCTGCCGCTTACCTGAGCAGCGCAGTACACGCCCAGGGCACCGAGTTTGCGTTGCTACAGGCCGAACTGGCAGGTCGCGGTGATGCACGAGTGCTGGACCTGGGTTGTGGCGCCGGTCATGTGAGTTTTCAGGTGGCTGCGCTGGTCAAGGAAGTGATCGCCTACGACCTGTCGCAGCAGATGCTCGACGTGGTGGCTGGCGCCGCGGTTGATCGTGGTCTGAACAATGTGACTACCGTGCTGGGTGCAGCGGAGCGCCTGCCGTTTGCCGAGGGTGAATTTGATTTCGTCTTCAGCCGTTATTCGGCGCACCATTGGAGCGACCTTGGCCTGGCCCTGCGCGAAGTGCGCCGGGTGCTCAAGCCGGGTGGGGTAGCAGTGTTCATTGATGTCTTGTCGCCGGGCAGTCCGTTGTTCGACACTTACCTGCAAAGTGTTGAGGTGCTGCGCGACACCAGCCACGTGCGCGATTATTCCGCCGGGGAGTGGTTGCGTCAGGTCAGCGAGGCGGGGTTGCATACCCGTAGCACCACGCGCCAGCGGCTGCGCCTGGAGTACAACTCCTGGGTCGAGCGCATGCGTACACCCCAAGCGTTGCGCGTAGCGATCCGCGAGTTGCAACAGGCGATGGGCAATGAAGTTCGCGAGTATTTCGAGATTGAAGCCGATGGTTCGTTCAGCACCGATGTGCTGGTGCTGATGGCTGAACGATAAGCGCCAAGCGCTGGAATTTTTCCGGGCGCGCCCATGAGCGCGCCGACTGATGACATGAGGAACGCATGAGCAAGCAGATTCTGATTCTCCCAGGTGACGGTATTGGCCCGGAAATCATGACCGAAGCGGTCAAGGTGCTGGAACTGGCCAACGACAAGTTCGCACTGGATTTCGAACTGAGCCACGACGTGATCGGCGGCGCCGCCATCGACAAGCACGGCGTGCCGTTGGCCGACGAAACCCTGGCCCGTGCGCGCGCTGCCGATGCGGTGCTGCTGGGGGCGGTGGGCGGTCCGAAATGGGACACCATCGAACGTGACATTCGTCCAGAGCGCGGCTTGTTGAAGATTCGTGCGCAACTGGGCCTGTTCGGCAACCTGCGCCCGGCGATCCTGTACCCGCAACTGGCTGAAGCGTCGAGCCTGAAAGCCGAAATCGTCGCAGGCCTGGACATTCTGATCGTCCGTGAACTGACCGGCGGTATCTACTTCGGCGCGCCACGTGGTGTGCGCGAGTTGGAGAATGGTGAGCGCCAGGCGTACGACACCCTGCCATACAGCGAAAGCGAGATCCGCCGTATCGCCCGCGTCGGTTTCGACATGGCGCGCGTACGCGGCAAGAAACTCTGCTCGGTCGACAAGGCCAACGTTCTGGCGTCCAGCCAGCTGTGGCGCGAAATCGTCGAGCAAGTGGCCAAGGACTACCCGGACGTCGAGCTGAGCCACATGTACGTCGACAACGCCGCCATGCAACTGGTGCGTGCACCGAAGCAGTTCGACGTGATCGTCACCGACAACCTGTTCGGCGATATCCTGTCCGACGAAGCTTCGATGCTCACCGGTTCCATCGGCATGTTGCCGTCGGCCTCGCTGGATGCCAACAATAAAGGCATGTACGAGCCGTGCCACGGTTCGGCGCCGGACATCGCAGGCAAAGGCATTGCCAACCCGTTGGCGACGATTCTGTCGGTGTCGATGATGCTGCGTTACAGCTTCAACCAGGTTGCGGCCGCGGACGCTATCGAAAAGGCCGTCAGCCTGGTGTTGGACCAAGGGCTGCGCACAGGGGACATCTGGTCGCCGGGTTGCGCGAAAGTAGGTACGCAGGAAATGGGCGACGCAGTAGTCGCAGCGCTGCGGAATCTGTAATCTCTCTGGCCCCGCTTGTCGCTGATGCCGGCAAGCGAGCCCACTTTTTGTAAAAGGTGTAGTTGCGATGAAACGTGTAGGTCTGATCGGTTGGCGCGGTATGGTCGGTTCCGTGCTCATGCAGCGGATGCTGGAAGAGCAGGATTTCGATCTTATTGAGCCGGTGTTTTTCACCACTTCCAATGTTGGTGGCCAAGGCCCGTCCGTGGGTAAGGATATTGCTCCGCTCAAGGACGCTTACAGCATTGAAGAGCTGAAAACCCTAGACGTGATTCTGACCTGCCAGGGTGGCGACTACACCAGCGAAGTCTTCCCGAAACTGCGCGAAGCCGGCTGGCAGGGTTACTGGATCGACGCCGCTTCCAGCCTGCGCATGCAGGATGACGCGGTGATCGTTCTGGACCCGGTGAACCGCAAGGTCATCGACCAGCAGCTCGACGCGGGCACCAAGAACTACATCGGCGGCAACTGCACCGTCAGCCTGATGCTGATGGGCCTGGGCGGTCTGTTCGAAGCCGGTCTGGTGGAGTGGATGAGCGCCATGACCTATCAGGCGGCCTCCGGTGGCGGCGCGCAGCACATGCGTGAGCTGATCAAGCAAATGGGTGTGACCCATGCCGCTGTTGCCGATCAACTGGCCGATCCGGCCAGCGCCATCCTCGACATCGACCGTCGTGTCGCCGAAGCCATGCGCAGCGACGCCTACCCGACCGAAAACTTCGGCGTGCCATTGGCCGGCAGCCTGATCCCGTGGATCGACAAAGAGCTGCCGAACGGTCAGAGCCGCGAAGAGTGGAAAGCCCAGGCCGAGACCAACAAGATCCTCGGTCGCTTCAAGAGCCCGATCCCGGTGGATGGCATCTGCGTGCGCATCGGCGCCATGCGCTGCCACAGCCAGGCGCTGACCATCAAGCTGAACAAAGATGTACCGATCGCCGATATCGAAGGGCTGATCAGCCAGCACAACCCATGGGTCAAGCTGGTGCCGAACCAGCGCGAAATCAGTATGCAGGAGCTGAGCCCGACCAAGGTCACCGGCACCCTGAACGTACCGGTTGGCCGTCTGCGCAAGCTGAACATGGGGTCGCAGTTCGTCGGTGCTTTCACCGTCGGCGACCAACTGCTGTGGGGCGCGGCCGAACCGCTGCGTCGCATGCTGCGGATTCTGCTGGAGCGTTGATCTGCTGATGCAATGAAAGAACCCGCGCCTTGAAAGGGGTGCGGGTTTTTTTATGGGTGCGCCAGGCATGGCGCGTTGCGCGCAAGCGCAACCAGTTTGGCTGTGGTGGCCACGCTGGTGACTTGGAGGTGAAAGTCCTCTACACACCCGGCAAGGGGAAGTGTTAGCCAGAGGCAAGGGTGTTGCGGGCGACTGCGAATCT
>NZ_JBFTMM010000027.1:0-53782 GCF_056396945.1 Pseudomonas sp. 05N432
TCGCCATTCGCCATTCCAGGCTGTTCCAGAAGCGTAATCGAGGGTTGCAAGCATGTTCAATGACCTGAGTCGCCTCGGTAAATACCTCGGTCAGGCCGCGCGCCTGATGGTCGGCATGCCCGACTACGACACCTACGTCGAGCATATGCAAACCAAACACCCGGACAAACCGGTGATGAGCTACGAGGCGTTCTTCCGGGAACGCCAGGAGGCTCGTTATGGTGGCAAGGGTGGGCCGAAGTGCTGTTGACCCGCTGACGGCGGGTGATCAGATGTGATGTGGGAGCGGGCTTTTTGTGGGAGCGAGCCTGCTCGCGATAGCGGTCCGACAGTCAGCTGCAATGTTGGATGTCAAGCCGTCATCGCGAGCAGGCTCGCTCCCACACTGACCTGCTCCCATTTTTATTTGTGTAGTTGAAGGAGATCGAGTTTGTCCTCTCCCATCCCGGTAACTGTCCTCAGCGGCTTTCTCGGCGCCGGCAAAACCACACTGCTGCGTCACCTGCTCAAAGCCGAGCACGGCCTGAAAATCGCCGTGATCGAAAACGAATTCAGCGACGCCGGCATCGACACCCAACTCTTGGGCGATGAGCCGGTGCAAGTCATGACGCTGTCCAACGGCTGCGTCTGCTGCACCATTCACACCGACCTGACCAAGGCCCTGTACCTGTTGCTGGAACGCCTGGACAGCGGCGAAATCGCCTTCGACCGCCTGGTGATCGAATGCACCGGCCTGGCCGATCCGGCACCGGTGGCGCAGACCTTCTTCATCGATGAAGAGCTGCGCGAGCGCTATATTCTCGACGGCATCATCACCCTGGTCGATGCGGCTCACGCCGAGCAGCACCTGACCCAGACCATCGCCCAGGCGCAGATCGGTTTTGCTGATCGCTTGCTGGTGAGCAAGCGCGATCTGGTCGACGAAGTGACGTTCAGCGCGCTGAGCGAACGCCTGACCCGGATCAATCGTCGTGCGCCGATCCGCGTGGTTGAGCACGGCAAGATCGATCTGGCCGAGTTGCTCGACGTGCGTGGTTTCAATCTCAACGCCGACCTCGGCGGTGGTGTCAGCCTGCGCCCGGTGAGTAAAGCGCCGTCTATCGACCGCATCTCGAGCCTGGTGTTGCGTACCGACAAAGCGCTGGATATCGACAAGCTCAGCGAGTTCATGAACGAACTGCTGGAAGACCATGGCAAGCAACTGCTGCGCTACAAAGGGGTGCTGAACATCGTCGGCGAACCTCGGCGCATGGTGTTTCAGGGCGTGCTGAAGTTGTACGGTTTTGACTGGGATACCGAGTGGGCCGAGGATGAAGGGCGCGAGAGCGTGATCGTGTTTATTGCCGACGAGTTGCCGGAAGAGAAGATTCGCGAGGGGTTTGCGCGGGTGGCTGCGGAGTAGGGGCGAGCATTTTCAGTGTGTTTGAGGTCGCTATCGCGAGCAGGCTCGCTCCCACATTGGATTTGCGTCAGGCCACATTAGGTGGGCGACACAGGTCAAGTGTGGGAGCGAGCCTGCTCGCGATGGCAATCTAACCGGCGACGCGATCACGGGCCGGTACCGGGCTCAGCAATTTCCTCTCAAGATGATCCAGATGTTCGGTCATCAACTCCTCGGCAGCCCTGGCATCCCCGCGCTCCACCGCCTCGACAATCGCAGCATGCTCCTGCCACGCACAATGACTGGGCGACTGTTCTTCGTAGCAGGCGATAGCCAGCGATGTCAGCGGCACCAGGCTGCCAAGAAATTGTGCCAGCGGCGCATTACCGGCGACCTGCGCCAGTTGCAGGTGGAACTCGCCCGACAGGCGAATCGCCGGCCCGCGTTGATTTTGTTCGATGCAGCGGCGTTCGCGTTCGATCAGTTCGCGTAACTGCGGCAGGTGCCGGGACGTCGGTTGCTGGCAGGCCAGTCGCACCAAAGTGGTTTCGGTCAGCCTGCGGGCGTGGAGTATCTGGCGGGTTTGTTCGGCATCGGGCGCCGCGACTTGCGGGCGATGATTGGGCCGCAGGATGACTACCTGCTGATGGGACAAGCGCGCCAGTACCTGGCGGATGATGCTGCGGCTGACACCGAATGCCTGGCCAAGGCTTTCTTCGGTGAAGCGGCTGGCCGGGGCGATGCGTTGTTCGAGAATGGCGTCGAAAATCTGCGGATAGATGTCATCGACGCAACGCTTCTTTTCGCTCTGGCGGCGCAAGGGCAGGGCGGCGGAAATCGAGAAAACGGGATTCTTCAAGGCGTAGGAACTCATGGCCAGTCTCCAGTCCGGTTGCCGATAGGGGATTCTACAAACAGTTATTGGCCCAGATTGTCGTCCGGGATGTTCAGCTCAATGCCCATGCGTTGCCCTTCCTGAAGGATGTGCCGGCGCATTTCGGCGCTGGCCAGGGCGCTGTTTTTACTGCGGATCGCGCGGACCACGGCTTCGTTTTCTTCCAGCCGCCCGGCCAAGTGTTCTGGCGAATTGCGCAGCATCTCGGCGCTCTGTTTGAGGGCGTTGCTGGTTTGCTGCACGACGTTCTGGAAAATCGGGTTCGAGGTCAGGGTGAACAGCTCTTCGTGGAACGCGATGTAGGCGTTCATTCCGGCTTCGCTGTCGCTGGCTTCGAGGGCTTCGCGCATGTCCATCAGCGTCAGGCGCAGTTGACCGATTTCCTTGCTGCTGATGGACTGGGCAACCAATCCGACAATGAACGGTTCGAGGGTGTAGCGCAGTTGCAGCACATCCTCGAGACTGGCGCCGGCTACGCCACTGTCGTTGGCTGGCGCGTCGTTCAGGTTGGCCTCCAGCACCACCACGCCTTTGCCGGGCATGGAGCGCACCAGGCCGAGGGTTTCGAGCACGATCACCGCTTCACGCAGGCTAGGCCGGCTGATACCCAGTTGTTCAGCCAGTTCGCGTTGCCCCGGCAACATGTCGCCAGAGCGCCACTGCCCGCGCGCCAACGCGGCACGAAGCTTTTCAACCACTGAATTTACAACTGTCGACGAGGTGATCACTGTTTGCTCCATGAGAGACGGTAAAACGCTGATTGTTGTGCCTGCCAGTGACAGGCACAGATTCGGTCAAAACTCTTGCTGATGTGCCGGCGGCGCTGATTTACGTGACTGGAAGGTGTAGCCCTGCTCGCCGGACAGTACCTTGTTGGCACGCTGGATATCGATGTCTTTTTCCCAGCGGGCGATGGCCACGGTGGCGACGCAGTTACCGATCAGGTTGGTCAGTGCCCGACCGATGCCCATGAACCAGTCCACCGCCAGTACCAGCACCAGGCCCACCACCGGAATTGCGGGGATCGCGGTCAGGGTCGCCGCCAGAATCACCAGGGCCGAGCCGGGAATACCGTGGGCTCCTTTGGAGGTGATCAGCGAAACCAACAGGATCGTCAGCAAATCGCTCATGGCCAACGGTGTGCCGGTGGCGTTGGCGATGAACACGATGGCCAGGGTCAGGTAGATCGAAAAACCATCGAGGTTGAACGAGTAACCGGTGGGAATCACCAGGCCAACCGTCGAGCTGCCGATGCCCAGGTGCTCCAGTTTGCGCATGATTTGCGGGAGCACGGCGTCAGAGGAGGCGGTGCCCAGGACGATCAGCAACTCTTCACGCAGGTACTTGAGAAAGGGCAGCAGCCGCAGGCCGGAAAGGCGCATCACCAGACCCAGGATCAACGACACGAACACTGCGCATGTCAGGTAGAACAGGCCAATCAGGCTGCCCAGGTGTTGCAGCGAATCCAGGCCATATTTGCTGGTGGTGAAGGCAATCGCACCAAACACACCAATCGGTGCCAGACGCACGATCATGCCCATGATGCGGAAGATCACATGGCTGAGTTCGTTGATCAGTCGCGAGATTCCCGACGCGGCTTCACCCACCAGGTTCAGCGCGCTGCCGAACAATACCGAGAACAGCAGCACTTGCAGGATGTTGTTCTCGGCAAAGGCGCCAATCACCGAGGTCGGGATCAGGTCCATCAGGAACTGCGTGGTGGTGTGCATGTGCTGGCCGCGCTGGGCGATATCGCCCATGTCGGCGGTGGAAAGCTGATCCAGATGAATGTTCGCACCTGTGCCGATGCCGGTGCTGAACGCGAATACCAGACCGATCACCAGGGCGATGGTGGTCAGCACTTCGAAGTAGATCACCGATTTGAGGCCGATGCGTCCGACCTTCTTCAGGTCGCCAGCGCCGGAAATACCGCTGACCACCACGCAGAACACGATCAGGCCGATGAGCATTTTGATCAGTTTGATGAAGCCGTCGCCGAGGGGTTTCAACTGGGCGGAGTATTCGGGAAGGGTCAGTCCGCAGATGATGCCAAGCACCAGTCCAAGGACAACTTGAAGGAAGATTGAGCGCGAGCACCATCTGAGCATGGGAGGAATCCTGGTGAGTGTCCTGGGTGCCGAGCGCTGTGCGCATCAGATTCAGGACTTAATTATTGTGGTCTTACCGGTATGTCCAGTGCAGGCGCAGTGTAGGCGCTGTTTTCAGAGGGTCGCAAGCGGAAAATGACAAATTGGCTTTACCGGTCTTACCAGTTGTGCGGCAAGGGCCGAGCTTGAGCGGTTTCGCAGGCGAAAAAAAACCGGCCATCACTGGCCGGTTTCTTTTTGCTGCGGTTAAGCGGGCTGATTAAGCGCCGTATACCGGCAGCTTCTTGCAGATGGCCTTGACCTTCTCGCGAACGGCGTCGATCACCGCTTCGTTGTTCAGGTCAGCCAGGATGTCGCAGATCCAGCCGGCCAGCTCTTTGCACTCAGCCTCTTTGAAGCCGCGAGTGGTCACAGCCGGAGTACCGAAGCGCAGGCCGGAGGTGACGAACGGGGAGCGTGGATCGTTCGGTACCGAGTTCTTGTTCACGGTGATGAATGCTTTGCCCAGAGCGGCGTCGGCGTCTTTACCGGAGATTTCCTGCTTGATCAGCGACAGCAGGAACAGGTGGTTTTCGGTACCGCCGGAAACCACGTCAAAGCCGCGCTCGATGAACACGCCGGCCATGGCCTGGGCGTTCTTGACCACTTGTTGCTGGTAGGCCTTGAACTCAGGCTGCAGGGCTTCCTTGAAGCAGATCGCTTTAGCAGCGATCACGTGCTCCAGCGGGCCGCCCTGGGCGCCCGGGAATACCGCGGAGTTCAGCTTCTTCTCGATGTCGGCGTTGGCGCGAGCCAGGATCAGGCCGCCACGTGGACCGCGCAGGGTCTTGTGAGTGGTGGTGGTGACCACGTCAGCGAATGGAACCGGGTTCGGGTAGACGCCAGCAGCGACCAGACCGGCTACGTGAGCCATGTCGACGAACAGGTAGGCGCCAACCTTGTCAGCGATTTCACGGAAGCGCGGGAAGTCCAGGATCTGCGAGTAGGCAGAGAAACCGGCCACGATCATTTTTGGCTTGTGCTCAACAGCCAGGCGCTCGACTTCGTCGTAGTCGATCAGGCCGTTGCTGTCGATACCGTACTGAACGGCGTTGTACAGCTTGCCGGAGGAGGAAACGCTGGCGCCGTGGGTCAGGTGACCGCCGTGGGCCAGGCTCATGCCCAGGATGGTGTCGCCCGCTTGCAGCAGGGCCAGGTAAACGGCGCTGTTGGCTTGCGAACCGGCGTGTGGCTGAACGTTGGCGTAATCGGCGCCGAACAGTTGCTTGGCACGGTCGATGGCCAGTTGCTCAACCACGTCGACGTACTCGCAACCGCCGTAGTAGCGCTTGCCTGGGTAGCCTTCGGCGTACTTGTTGGTCAGAACCGAGCCTTGAGCTTCCATCACCGCTGGGCTGGTGTAGTTTTCCGAAGCGATCAGCTCAATGTGTTCTTCCTGGCGCTGAGCTTCTTGCTCCATGGCGGCAAAAAGGTCGGCGTCGTACTTGGCAATAGTCAAATCACGGCTGAACATGGCGGTCCTCAAGGATCGGGGGGCAGAAAAGGAAGGCATTCTAACCCAATGGGTTTTATCTGGCATATGAAAGGACATCATGTCGCAGACAAGTGGTGTTCATGACGGGATATGCGGCGATTGTGCAGGCCTCATCGCGAGCAGGCTCGCTCCCACAGGGGACGCATTTCAAATGTGGGAGCGAGCCGGCTCCGGGCGGCGCTCCGACGATGACGTCATCTGCCTCAGCACAAGGATTTCAGTCGAACATGAACAGCGCATCATTGCTGAATTGCGCTTCGAAACGCGCCGCTGGCATCGGGCGGCCGAACAGATAACCCTGCACCTCGTCGCAGCCGTGTTCACGCAGGAAGTCGAGCTGTTCCTGGGTTTCGACGCCCTCGGCGATCACCGCCAGGTTCAGGCTGTGGGCCATGGCGATGATCGCTCGGGCAATCTGCGCGTCCTGTTCACCGGACGGCAGGCCGTCGACGAAGGTCCGGTCGATTTTCAGCACGTCGATCGGGAACTGCTTCAAGTAGTTCAGTGATGAATAACCGGTGCCGAAGTCGTCGACGGCGATGCTCAGGCCGAGGTTTTTCAGCCCGGCGAGAATCTGCATGGCTTCGCTGACCTCACGCATCAGGATACTTTCGGTCAGTTCCAGCTCCAGGCAGGCCGGTGGCAGGCCCGTGTCCTTGAGGATGGTGGCGATGCGCGTCCCGAGCTGGCCGTCGGAGAACTGCCGTGCAGAGATGTTCACCGAGACTTTCGGGACGCGGACCTTGCTCTGGTGCCAGCTCTTGAGCTGACGGCAGGCCTCGCTGATCACCCAGTCACCGACATCCACCACCAGCCCGAGCTCTTCGAGCACTGGAATGAAGTCTCCCGGCGGCACCAGCCCGCGACGTGGATGCCGCCAGCGCAGCAGGGCTTCGGCGCCGGTCAGGCGTTTACCGTCGCCGCTGAATTGCGGCTGGTAGTACAGGACGAATTCGTTTTGCTCAAGGGCGTGGCGCAGGTCGCTTTCCAGTTCCAGGCGCTCCAGGGCGCTGGCGTTCATGTCCGCCTGATAGAACTGGAAGTTGTTCTTGCCGCGCTCCTTGGCGTGGTACATCGCCGTGTCGGCGTTCTTCATCAGCTGGCTCAGCTCGTTGCCGTCCTGCGGACTCAAGGCGATGCCGATACTGGCAGTGACAAAGAACTCGCGGCCTTCGAGGACAAACGGCTTCACCAGGCTGGCAAGGATCTGCTCGGCCACATGAATCGCCCGGTTCAGCGCGATCTCACGGCTGGCACGCGGTTGCAGGAGCAAGGTGAACTCATCACCGCCCATGCGTGCCACCGTGTCGTCATCGTCGACGCAACCGAGCAGGCGGGTGGCCATTTCCTTGAGCATGCGATCGCCGGCGGCGTGGCCAAGGGAGTCGTTGATCGGTTTGAAACGATCGAGGTCGAGGAACATCAGCACGACCCACGACTTCTGCCGCTCCGCCGATTGCAGCGCGGAGTGCAACCGGTCCTGGAACAAGGTGCGGTTGGGCAGGTGGGTCAGGGCGTCGTAGTAGGCGAGGCGGTGAATCCGCTGTTCGCTGGCCTTGCGCTCGCTGATGTCACTGAAGAAGCACACGTAGCTGGCGAGGTCGCCTTCGTCATCGAGCACCGCCGTAATGCCGACCCACGCCGGGTAATGTTCACCGTTGCGGCGCTTGAGCCAGACTTCGCCTTCCCAGGTGCTGTGCTGATGCAGTTGCTTGAGCACATACCGCAGGTGGGCTTCCTGCTGGTCATCGACGGTCAGCATGTTCGGCAACTGGTCGAGAACCTGCGCCACTTCATAACCGCTGACGCGGCTGAAGGCTTCGTTGGCCTGCACGATATAGCCGGCCGGGTCGGTGATCAGAATCGCTGACGTCGAGTGCTCGAAAACCGTCGCTGCCATGCGCAGGTCTTTCTCGGCGCGGCGCTGCTGGCTGATATCACGACCGACCCCGAGCACACCTTCGAACGCACCGTGTTCATCCCAGACCAGTACCAGGCGCAGTTCGATCGGGATTTTGCGTCCGTCGGCGCGCAAGCAGTCGAACAGGAACAGCTGGGTTTGCACCTGAGTGCGCAATTGCGCCAGTTGCTCGGGTTTATCCAGGGCCTTGCTGACCCGGTCCATCAAGCTGTAGATGCCAGTCAATTGTTGTGGATTGGCGATGGTTGATTGCCAGCCATTCTGGAAGATCCAGTCAACGTCATAGCCGAGCACGGCGTTCACCGACGGGCTGACGTAATTGAGCGAGAGTTTGCTGTCGGTGGAGAAAATCACGTCGCTGATGCTTTCAGCGAGCATCCGGTAACGCTGCTCGCTGTCGCGCAAGGATTCACTGGCTTCGATCTGATCGGTAATGTCTTTGGCCACACCAATAATGCGGGTGACCTGGTCGTGTTGGTCCCGCGCCAGCGCCTGTTCGCGGATTTCGAAACGCCGCCATGTGCCGTCGCGGTGGCGAAAACGCAATTGGCACTGCATCAGTTGGGTGTAACCGGCCTGGCGCTGTTCCTGACGCAAATGGTGGTAGTGATCGGCATCTTCGGGGTGCAGCAGAATCTCCCAGAAGTACTCGCCCATCTGGTGCAGTTCGGTTTTGCTGTAACCCAGCGTCTGGCCCAGGTGATGGTTACTGAAAATCATCCGCTGGCTGATCACGTCCTGCACGTAGAGGTGATCCGGAACGGTGCGCACGACATCCGACCAGAAGCCTTCACGCTCCAGCAGCGACAGCTCGACAATTTTACGGCTGGTAATATCGCTGATACTGAGGATCACCGCTTTGGCGTCGTGCTGTGCTTGCGGCAAATGCAACACCAGCCACAGATGCTGGTCGCGGCCCTGGCTGTCCTTGAGCTTGATCTCCAGTTCCAGCTGCTTTTGCTGGTTGAGCACGGCGTCGAGCAACTGGTTGCCGATGGCATTGCCATCCAGTGGCCCGCCTTCGATCAGAAGCTTCCAGGCTTGCTCGCTGGACTGGACGTTGAGCAGGTGCAGGGCGACCTGGTTGACCTCGGTGATGCGCAACTCTTGCAGCAACTGCTGGCGTTGTTCGGTGTTCTGCAGCCACCGCCGCAATTGCTCGCTGGTGTGCAGTTGGGCCTTGTCGAGGCAGGCGTTGAGGCCGGAGAGATCCAGTACGCAGAGCGCAACACCGGTGCCGTCGAAAATGTCCCGATAGCGCCGACGTCCGTCGTGCACCTGACGCTGGCGTCGGCGCATATTCAACAATGCGATGAGCGGTAGCGTCGAAAAGGCCAAACCCAGCAGGCATTTGCCGATAAACACCGGCAGCAATTGTTCGAACACGCGTTGCCGGTCAAACAGCCCGCGTAATTGCCAGTCGCTGTTACTGAGCGGGACGACCAGTACGCTGTTCGCCAGGTCATTGGCGTTTACCGTGTCCGGTTTGTTCGAGGGTAATCCGTCGTCGCGGCTGACGATCTGTTGGTTGATGCGGTTTTCCACCACCCACAGCGGACGGATTCCTGTGTCGCTCTGTTTGGTCAGCGAAGAGAAAAACGTCGGTCGCAGGCGCAAGAGCCAGTAGCCGCGCGTGCTGCCGCTGGCCTGGTGCAGTAACAGGTTCACCACCGAGCCGTCGTTGGCATTGCTGAAGTAATGCACCTGCGCATGACTGCGTCGAACCAGGTCTCTCAGGTAGTCGGCATCCTGGCTGTCACTGGCGCTGTCACTGAGGACTTTCCCCGAGGGGCTGAGCAACGCCAGGCTGAGTAAGTCGGGCAAGGATTGTTGCAGTTTGCGCAGCAACGCCTGTTGCTGATCAACGGTCTGCGGTTGCTCGACGATCGGTAGCAGATTCAGTGCGATCTGGGCGTTGAGCGCCATGTCCAGACTGACTTGCGCGGCCAGATCGGCGGTGTAGTCGATGGTGTACTGGCGCTGGCTATTCTGGGTTTCGCTCAGTTGGTCGAACAACTGCCAGAGCAGCAATCCGATCAACAGCAGGACAAGCGTCGCCAATGCACCTTTCAAGGTGCCGCGCAGGGGCGATCCGGTCGCAGGACTCAGTGCGCTCACGGACGAAGGCGGAGTGACATTGGACAAACTGTGATCCTGCGGTTTGGCTGGATTGGCGCGACGTGCACTATAAGCCGGACGCCCGGAGGGCGGCTAGCATGCCTTGAGCTGTGGCAAAGTGCCAGCCCCTCTCGGCTGGACTGCCTTCCGTCATTAAGGTAGCTTTGCCGGTTACGCGGGAGCGTTCCAGCTCTTAGACTCAGGCTTTGTTTCGTGCGCACGTATTGATAGCGATCAATCGCTGGCGGCGCGTATGGCCTGGCCCGGGCTTCGCCCGTGCTTATATTCATCAGTCACTGACCCTAGGTTCTCCATGGCTCAATACGTCTTCACCATGCATCGGCTGGGCAAAGTTGTTCCGCCGAAGCGGGAAATCCTGAAAAACATTTCGCTGTCGTTCTTCCCGGGCGCCAAGATCGGCGTGCTCGGCCTCAACGGCTCGGGTAAATCCACACTGTTGAAAATCATGGCTGGCGTCGACACCGAGTTCGACGGCGAAGCCCGTCCGATGCCGGAACTGAACATCGGCTACCTGCCGCAAGAACCGCTGCTGGATCCGACCAAGACCGTGCGTGACGTGGTCGAGGAAGCGGTCAGCGTGATCAAGGACGCGCAAGCGCGTCTGGATCAGGTCTACGCCGAATACGCCGACCCGGATGCCGACTTCGACAAGCTGGCCGCCGAACAGGCCAAGCTCGAAGCCATCCTGCAGGCGGGCGACGGTCACAACCTGGATCGCCAACTGGAAGTCGCTGCCGATGCACTGCGTCTGCCGGCCTGGGATGCCAAAATCGAACACCTGTCCGGTGGTGAAAAGCGTCGTGTGGCCCTGTGCCGCCTGCTGCTGTCCGCACCGGACATGCTGCTGCTCGACGAACCAACCAACCACCTGGACGCCGACTCCGTAGCCTGGCTGGAGCATTTCCTCCACGACTTCCCGGGTACCGTGGTTGCGATCACGCACGACCGTTACTTCCTGGACAACGTCGCCGGCTGGATTCTGGAACTCGACCGCGGCGCCGGTATTCCTTACGAGGGCAACTATTCGGGCTGGCTTGAAGCCAAGTCCGATCGTCTGGCCGCCGAATCCAAGCAGCAGTCGGCCCATGAAAAGGCCATGAAGGAAGAGCTGGAGTGGGTGCGCAAAGGCGCCAAGGCCCGTCAGTCGAAATCCAAGGCGCGTCTGCAACGCTTCGAAGAAATGCAATCGCAGGAATTCCAGAAGCGCAGCGAAACCAACGAGATCTACATCCCGGCCGGTCCTCGCCTGGGCGACAAGGTCATCGAATTCAAGAACGTTACCAAGGGCTATGGCGATCGCGTATTGATCGACAACCTGTCGTTCTCCATGCCTAAAGGCGCCATCGTTGGCGTGATCGGTGGTAACGGTGCGGGTAAATCCACGCTGTTCCGCATGCTGATGGGCAAGGAACAACCGGATTCGGGCACCATCGAAGTCGGTGAAACCGTGCAACTGGCCTGCGTCGACCAGAGCCGTGAAGACCTGGACGGCAGCAAGACTGTGTTCCAGCAGATCTCCGACGGTTCCGACCAGATCCGCATCGGCAACTACGAGATCCCGTCGCGCACCTACGTGGGTCGCTTCAACTTCAAGGGCGGCGATCAGCAGAAGTTCGTCAAGGACCTGTCCGGTGGTGAGCGTGGTCGCTTGCACCTGGCCCTGACCCTGAAAGAGGGCGGCAACGTCCTGCTGCTCGACGAACCGTCCAACGACCTCGACGTTGAAACCCTGCGTTCCCTGGAAGAAGCCCTGCTGGACTTCCCGGGCGCCGCCATTGTGATCTCTCACGATCGGTGGTTCCTTGACCGCGTCGCGACGCACATCCTGGCGTACGAAGACGACTCGCAAGCGGTGTTCTTCGAAGGCAACTACACCGAGTACGAAGCCGACCGCAAAAAACGTCTTGGCGATGCCGCTTCCCAGCCACACCGGGTGCGTCACAAGAAACTGGCCTGATCGGCTGGTTGCATGAAAAACGGAGCCTTCGGGTTAATGCCTGTCAGTTAAGGCACAAACCTGTGGGAGCGAGCCGGCTCCGGGCGGCGTTCCGACGATGACGGCATAACATTCAACATCAATGTTGACTGACCCACCGCTATCGCGAGCAGGCTCGCTCCCACATGGATTGCGCTTAACTGACTGGTATTGGCCTTCGGGCTCCGTTTTTTTTGTGCGCCATTTCCAGGCCAAGGGTGTGGTTTAACTCGGTTCGATGCGGATGATTTCGATCAGTTGATCACCGGCAGGTCGTTGCCAGAGCACTTCGTCGTTCAGCTGTGCGCCGAGCAGCGCACGTCCCAGCGGTGAGCTCCAGTTGATCAGGCCTTTGGCGGCATTGGCCTGATCTTCGCCAACCAGTTGCACGCGTCGTTCGGTGCCCCGTTCGTCGGCATAGGTCACCCAGCTGCCAATCTGAACCTTCTTGGTGGAAGTGGCCGGTGTCACCACTTGAGCGCTTTGCAGGCGTTGCTTGAAGTAACGCAGATCACGCTCGAGATCGGCCAGCCACTGTGGGTCAGCCTCCTCGCGGGCCGATTGTTCGCCATGCAGGGTTTGCAATTCGGCGACTTTGGCCTGCAGCAGGGCGAGGCCTTCGGGCGTGACGTAGTTGGGCTGCGTGCTGACCTGGCGTTCTACCGGCTGGTCGGCTTGTGGGGTGGCGTTATCTTCATTGACGAAAGCGCGGCTCATGGCGGTTCTCCCTGAATGGGGTTTTGGCCATCGTCGCAGGCTTCTGGTTTCGAAGGTTGTCCGAAAACGACCTGCTGCGAGCGATAGGCCCGTGCTGCACCCGTGGAAGGGTGGTGATCAATCCATCGTCGTGGTGGCAAGGTGGGCGTGTTCAGCCAGTTCTTGCTCGATGAACGCGGCGATCATGGCTCGATACATTTGCTCGATGACCTGCGGGTTGGCACCGACCTCTTCAGACAGCGCCCGGACTTTGGCGATGACCTGTTCAACACGCTGGGGTGCTTTCACCGCGTCGCTGTCTTTCTTGAAGCGAGCGGCCTGCGACACATAAGCGCCGCGCTCGGCCAGCAGGCTGACGATTAGCCGATCCAGCCGGTCAATGTTGTCGCGTACTTCTTCGAGGGAACAGCAGTTGGCATCCATGTAGTTTGAGCTCCTTGTATAAACATAGCTTTCAATGCGGGGAATTCACACTCCTGCAGGGGAGCGCGATTCAATAGTGATACCACTTCAGTTCCAGCATGACTTCGTTTTCAGGCGAGGCAATGTGGCTGAACTCGCGCTGGGCGCTCAGGCGCAGGCCCAGGTTACGCGACAGCTCCCACTGCTGGTTCAGACTCAGGCTGCGGCGCACTTCACCGTTGGTGAAGTAATCACCTTTGGCTTCCAGGCTCAGATTGCCCAGCGGGTTCTTCCACAGTACACCGCTGTTGAAACCGGCGGCGGGCGCGATGAAACCGGCAAAGTCGCTGTTGTGCTCGATGCGCACGGTGCCAAGGGCGAAGCCCAGCACGTCATCGCCCAGTTGCCAGGTGCCGCCGGCGCCGCCGTTGACATGGCTGACCAGGGTTTCATCGTCATGTTTTCCCGGTACCCGCTCCAGGCCACCGGTCACCTGCCAGGACCAGGGTTGCAGCAGCTCATTACGCGGGGTCAGTGAGCGGATGGTCGCCAGGTCCAGTTGCTGCAGCTGCCAGTGATTGCCTTCGTACTGGCGCAGTTTCATCTGCAGGATTTCAATCTGTGCGCCAAGGGGAAAGCTTTCGGCATTGTCGTTGAGGTCGTGATAGGCCATGCGCAGGCCATATTCACCAAAGGCCTTGTCGCCACGGCTGCCGATGCCGGCCTGCCAGGTGCGCGATTCGTGGCCGTTTTCCGGCAAGCCCGGGCGTTTGATGGACAGTTCCGGCGCCGGGTTCTGATTGATCGCCCGCAGCAGCTCGAAGCTGCGTTGCGCGCGCTGTGGATCGCGTTCCTGGCCGTTGGCGCGGTAGCGCTCAAGACGGTAGGCCGCGTCGATGATCAATGCCTGGCGATCACGTGGCAGCGCCTTGAAGGTCGGCTCCTGCAAGCGTTTCTGGTCGGCGCTGACCTTCAACACCCATTGCTGCTCATCGTCGGTGAGCGGCTTGGCACGGCTCAACAGCTCACGTTCGCGGGACGGACGGTAATCGATTTTCTCCACCAGTCCGGCGTCTTTCACGGCTTTGACGGTGTCGGTGGGAATCGCCGTCAGCGGGAATTGTTCGGTGAGCCTGAGGCTCGGCCGCGCCACTTGCAGCAACTCCAGCAAGCGGTAGGAGCAGTTTTCATCAAAGAAGAAATAATCGAACTGAATCTGTTTGAGCTCCCAGACATGCTCGACCATGCGCTCGGTTTCTGCCTGTGTCAGGTTCAACCGGTATTCCCACATATCGCGGTTTTCCAGGCTGCGGTATTCCGAGAGTTTTTCCTGGTAGGGCACCAGCGCGAACAACCCCGGATAGCCGCCCATCAGGCCTTTCCAGGCATACAGGATGCTGTTGTCCGAACCTTCGATATAAGCGCCGAAATTGATCGCGTAACTGAGCAGGGCAGTGTGGTCGGTTTGCACGTCAGCCTGATCGATGCGCAACAGGGTGTGACCGAACATCGATGACGGGCTGTTCAGATAGGCTGCCGGAAAGATCATCACCGCGCTGTGGGGCGATACATCCTTGAACCATTGTTTGAACTCGCTGCAATCCACCGTCGGCAAATCGTTCAGGTTCAGTTGGGCTTTCAACCAGCGGGTACGCGCCGGGTAAACACATTGCGCGTGCTGCTGGCCTTTACTGGCCGGGGCATAGAGCGCTTGTACGGTGGCCGCCAGCTCTGCGTCGGGATGCTCGGCGCCGTTGGCTGCCAGGAAGAATTTCTTGTCGCTGACATAGCTGCGCCAGCCGCCGAGTTTTGCGCTTTCGTAGTGGCCCAGAGAAATCCAGAACGGGTCGTTGGCCAGTTGCTGCAAACGTTGGTTGTCGATCAGAGGCGCGGCGGACAGCGGGGCGCAGACAAACAGCGCCAGACAGGCAAGGCGTTTGAGCATGGTGGACTACTTAATTCAAAAAAAACCCAAAGCAGGTCGGGTCCAAAAAACAAAACCCGCCCTGGTAAAGGGGCGGGTGAGGTCGAGCTTAAGCCGGGGTGGCATATTTGGCCAGGCGAGCATCGCCTTTGAGTACGGCCAGGGTATTGGTGTGCACGTCTTCAGCGGTCACGTCAGCCTTGCTGAAAATCTGCTGGAAGTGCTCGTGGGTGACGGTGGCGAAATACGCACGGTCTTGCGGTGCGACGCCCAGTACCACGGCATAGGTGGTCAGCGCTTCGCCTTGACCCTTGGCCATGTCTTCGGACAGTTCGTTCATCATGCCGTTCATGGCAATCCAGGACTTGCCGCCGTAGGTCAGCGCGGAGTTGGTTGCGCAACCGTTGGTGCCGGATGTCATGCCGAATGTGGCGTTGCCAGAAGTGCCGTTGGTGGTGGATGCCAGGAAGTGTGCCGGGGTGCCACGCTGACCTTCAAACAGCATGTTGCCCCAACCGCAATCCGGGCCGCCTGGCGCCTGGGCCATGGCGTTGAGGGATGCAACGGTGAAGAGAGTACCAAGAAGAATCCGTTTCATAGCTGTGTTCTCTTTTGTTTGCGTACCAATGGACAGGGGTTCTGGCGCCGCTCCGACGCCATTTGGCTGGTGATTGGTCCAGCCGCGCAGTTTGGAGTCTAGGCACGATCCGGGGGTTCCGTGATTTTTTGCCAAACATTCCCAGTAACCATCGATTTAGCCCTGGCCCGTCCAGGGTTTGGCGCTTGACTATGCTTTTACCCAAGGCGCGCCTTGCCAGTCGGGCACGGGCAGCGCCAGAATGCCTTCAATTGCCCCGCCTGATGTAAGGAAGCCCGATGCCTGATCCTGTTGCTGCCAGCTTGCGTCTAGCGCCTGAAGCGCTGACCCGTCCGTTTTCCGCTGAACAGTTCAGCTTCTCTACCACCAATGAGCTGGAGCCTTTTCGCGGCGTGCTCGGCCAGGAACGTGCGGTTGAAGCCTTGCAGTTTGGTGTGGCCATGCCACGCCCCGGTTACAACGTGTTTGTCATGGGTGAGCCCGGTACCGGCCGGTTCTCTTTCGTCAAACGCTACCTGAAAGCCGAAGGCAAACGCCTGCAGACCCCGGCGGACTGGGTCTACGTCAACAATTTCGATGAGCCGCGCGAACCTCGCGCGCTGGAGTTGCCGTCGGGGACCGCCGGTGCGTTCATCGCCGATATCAATGGCCTGATCGACAACCTGCTGGCGACGTTTCCAGCGGTCTTCGAGCACCCGTCCTACCAGCAAAAGAAAAGTGCCATCGACCGCGCCTTCAATCAGCGCTACGACCGGGCACTGGACGTGATCGAGCGCCTGGCGCTGGAGAAAGAAGTCGCGCTGTACCGTGACAGCACCAACATTGCCTTCACCCCGATGAGCGAAGGCAAGGCGCTGGACGAAGCGGAATTTGCCCAGTTGCCGGAAGCCGTTCGCGAGCGCTTCCACGACGATATTTCCGGACTGGAAGAGCGGCTGAACGAAGAGTTGGCCAGCTTGCCGCAGTGGAAGCGCGAGTCGAGCAATCAGTTGCGTCAGCTCAACGAAGAAACCATCACCCTGGCCTTGCAGCCATTGCTTTCGCCGTTGTCGGAAAAGTACGCAGAAAACGCTGCGGTGTGCGGTTACCTGCAAGCGATGCAGGTGTACCTGCTCAAGACGGTGGTCGAGCAACTGGTCGATGACAGCAAGACCGATGCTATCGCTCGTAAATTGCTCGAAGAACAATATGGCCCGAGCCTGGTGGTCGGTCATCCGCACAGTGGCGGCGCCCCCGTAGTGTTCGAACCGCATCCGACTTACGACAACCTGTTCGGCCGTATCGAGTACAGCACCGATCAGGGGGCGCTCTACACCACCTATCGGCAGTTGCGTCCAGGCGCGCTGCACCGGGCCAACGGCGGCTTCCTGATTCTGGAAGCCGAAAAGATGCTCAGCGAACCCTTTGTCTGGGATGCGCTGAAGCGGGCCTTGCAGTCACGCAAGCTGAAAATGGAATCGCCGCTGGGCGAGCTGGGCCGACTGGCCACGGTGACCCTGACGCCGCAACATATTCCGTTGCAGGTCAAAGTCGTCATCATCGGCGCACGCCAGCTGTATTACACGCTGCAAGACCTCGATCCGGACTTCCAGGAGATGTTCCGGGTACTGGTGGACTTCGATGAAGACATCCCGATGGTCGATGAGAGCCTCGAGCAGTTCGCCCAGTTGCTCAAGACCCGGACCTCGGAAGAAGGCATGGCCCCACTGACCGCCGATGCGGTGGCACGTCTGGCAACCTACAGTGCGCGGCTGGCCGAGCATCAGGGCCGTTTGTCGGCGCGCATTGGCGATCTGTTCCAGTTGGTCAGCGAGGCGGACTTCATTCGTGATCTGGCCGGTGACGAAATGACCGACGCCGGGCACATCGAGCGCGCGCTGAAGGCCAAGGCCACCCGCACCGGGCGCGTGTCGGCACGGATTCTCGATGACATGCTGGCAGGGATCATCCTGATCGACACTGCGGGTGCGGCGGTCGGCAAGTGCAACGGGCTGACGGTGCTGGAAGTCGGCGACTCGGCGTTCGGTATACCGGCACGAATCTCTGCCACGGTTTACCCCGGTGGCAGCGGCATCGTCGACATCGAGCGTGAGGTCAACCTCGGGCAGCCGATCCACTCCAAGGGCGTGATGATCCTCACCGGCTATCTGGGCAGTCGTTATGCCCAGGAATTCCCGTTGGCGATCTCGGCCAGTATCGCGCTGGAACAATCCTACGGTTACGTCGATGGCGACAGCGCCTCGCTGGGCGAGGCCTGCACGTTGATTTCGGCATTGTCGAAAACCCCGCTCAAGCAGTGCTTCGCGATTACCGGTTCGATCAACCAGTTCGGTGAAGTGCAGGCGGTAGGCGGGGTCAACGAGAAGATCGAAGGCTTCTTCCGTCTTTGCGAGGCGCGCGGCTTGACCGGCGAACAGGGCGCGATCATTCCTCAGGCCAACGTCGCCACGTTGATGCTCGATGAGCGGGTGCTGGCGGCCGTGCGTGCCGGGCAGTTCCATGTCTATGCGGTGCGTCAGGCCGATGAGGCACTGAGCCTGCTGGTGGGCGAGCCTGCCGGTGAGCCGGACGAAGAGGGTCAGTTCCCTGAGGGCAGTGTCAACGCGCGCGTGGTGGAGCGTTTGCGGGTGATCGCGGAATTGATCAGCGAAGATGATTTGAAAGAGGCCGAGAAGGAGCATGCGCAGGCTCAGGAAGCATTGGCTGCAGCCAAACCTGCCTGACCCCCGAAGCTGTACACAGCCATTGTGGCGGGGGAGCAAGCTCCCTCGCCACGGGGTTTGTGCATGGCACTGGGTCGTCATTTTGGTAGCGCTTTTTGCCGCCCGGGTGGCGTCAAAAAACCAACAACGACCATTCGGCGCCTTCTTGGCTCCGTCAACTTGCTGACTCGACTTTTCTTCTATGCTCAGGACAAGGACATCGACAGTCATCACTGGATCGAGACAGCCTTCCCGTGGAGGCTGAATACCCGATTTACCGAGGGTCGCCGCCATGCCGCGCAACCTCTGCCTCACCCGCCAATGCCTGGGCCTGGTTACCCGTATCGAATGCAGTATTCGCCCGCTTGCGGGGGACACCGGTATGTGGACCTTGTTGTTTGCCGCCGGAATGGCCGGTGAACAACCTTCCGCCATCAAGGCCCAGGGCCCGTTTCATGGTCCTTTCGTGGCCGAATCGATACTCGATACCATCGTTGAAAGCCTGACTCTGCACGGCTATCAGCTGGCCGATGACCCGCAAATCTGGTGTTTGCACTTGCAAGCCCAGCTGCGGGAAATCAATGGTGGGCGCTGCCGAAATTCGGGTGGTTTTCAGTTCACCCCCGAGCATTAGTGACTATTCGACAGGGTTGGGGTTTTCGGCCTTGTCGAGCTTGACCTCGAATCCGTATTCGACGGTATTGAGGTTGGTGCGCTGGTAGGTTTCCAGGCTGCTCGGCTGGCCGTAGAAATAATGCACCTCAACCACCGCCGGGCCTTCTGCACTGGCGTCGTGGCTGACCGCAAGAATCTCCTTCAGGTAATTCCCGTTCGCGTCCTTGGCGAAGAAGCGCCAGTCCTGGGCGGGGAATACTTTCTGGTCAACCACCAAGGCGTTGCCCTTGAGCTCCAGGCCTTTGGGCAGCTTCTGGGTGTCGAGGCTGCTTTTTTCAATATTGGCCAGAAACAACGGCATCGAGCCGACGGCATACGCCGGCGTCTCGGGGAACAAGGTCAGGTCGTAGGTGATGGTGGCGCGCAGCGGGTCGATTTCGAAGGCCTCGGCTGGCAATTCGATGGGCTCACCGCGTTTACCCTTATCGTTCTGGGTGAAGAAGGTCACCGGGGTGTCGCCAGGGCTGAATGAGGAGCCGAGCAGTTCGTCGTTGAAGGTTTTCGGGTGATCGAATTCGATGCGTGCCGCACTGGCGTCCTCGACGGACTGGTTGACGTGGATGTTCTTTTTCAGTTGTTCCTCATTCAGTGTGGCGCCTTTGAGCCAGGTCGCGGCCTGATCGTCGTACACAACCACGGGCAGGTTCAGGCTCTGGATGGTTTTATCCGTGGTATTGCGGTCGAAGCGGCGTACCGGCAGCTCCAGGTCCTTGCGGGTCACAGTGACGGCCGAGAAGTCGAGGGCATTGACTTCGAGGTTTTCGATCGGGCCGTTGAAGTACACCTTGGTGTAATGATGAGTCTGCTGGTGCTCGAACGCCTGTTGTTCGTCTTCGAGCTGTTTTTCGAACGCATCGCTCCAGGCGGTCTGCTTCTGCATCTCGGCCAGTTGTTTTTGATAGAACCCGATTTGTGCGGCGTCTTCGTTGATCGAGCCCGAGCGTGAGAGCAACTGCCCGGTCGTGTCCCTGGCCTGGACGATGAGCGGATTGAGCGGGGTATCGCTGACGTCTGGGGCCAGTGCTGCGCTGTTGTTGACTTCGACCTCGGCGTAGTTCTTTTCGAGGGCCTTCAGGGTGACGCTGATGTTGTCGTCAGTGCGGGTCTGGCCCACGTCTTTTTTCGTCAGGTCGAAGGTGAATACCTTGCGCGGTGCAATGACTTCGACTTTACCTTTCAGCGTCGTCGGTTGCGGCTGGCTTTTGTTGTCGAGCTCCGTGCCCTCGACAAAAGGGTAGGCCACGGTCAGGTCATCCGGATTGGTCAGGCTGGCGCTTGAAGGGCTCAACTGAATACCGGGATCGGTTTCCGACCATTCGGGCTGGAAAGGGATGACCTTCTTGTTGCTCAGCGTGACCGACTGCCATTCCAGCCCATGCGGGAAGGGAAACTCGGAAGGCATGTTGAAGCTGAAAGGGAACACCGGCTGCAAGTCGGTCAGGTAGTCGGAGCTGGAGTCCTTGCGCAACACGAACAGGCCGTTGATGTAAGTGTCGACCAGCGCCTGCGGCGTGGGATAGTGCTTGAGCAGGGCCATGGCGTCTTCGCCGTATTCGGTGGCGATCGGCTTGATGGCAAGCTTTTGCTGGGCGCGCTCGAGCAGCAGCAACGAGCCGCCGAGGTTGGCCACGGCATCCTTGAGCTGGGGATCCTGAATCGCGTCCAGCGACTTCTCGAACTGTGCGGTCTTCTCCTCGAGGCTTTGCGGGCGCTTCTCATCGCTGGGTGAGCAGCCGCCGATCAGTACCGCGAGGCAAAGGCCGACAGTCGTTAAAGGCAATCGCAAATCCATTTTCCGGTTTTCCTCTACAACGCAAATAAACGATGCGAATGCTTTGGACACTAGCAGAAAAACGCTTTGGCAGACTCGCAGGTTGTGGATTTGTCTGCGGTTTATGGGGTTTTGAGCGGCTGATATACTCGCCGCCGTTTAAAACCTTTGTGTGAGATTCAATGGAACGTTTTGTCGAAAATGCAATGTACGCCTCGCGCTGGCTGTTGGCGCCGATCTACTTCGGTTTGTCCCTGGGCCTGCTGGCCCTGGCGCTGAAATTCTTTCAGGAAGTCTTCCACGTTATCCCCAACGTGTTCTCGATGGCCGAGTCCGATCTGATTCTGGTGCTGTTGTCGCTGATCGACATGGCGCTGGTGGGCGGCTTGCTGGTGATGGTGATGATTTCCGGCTACGAAAACTTCGTGTCTGAACTCGACATCGATGACGGCAAGGAGAAGCTCAACTGGTTGGGCACGATGGACTCTTCTTCCCTGAAGATGAAAGTCGCGGCCTCGATCGTGGCGATTTCCTCGATCCACCTGTTGCGCATCTTCATGGACGCCAGGAACGTCGATCCCGAGCACCTGAAGTGGTACGTGATCATTCACATGACCTTCGTGATCTCGGCGTTTGCCATGGGCTACCTGGACAAGCTGACCAAGCACTGATCCGCTTGGGAATGTCCCCTGTGGCGAGCGAGCTTGCTCGCCACAGCCGTTGTGAAACGGACGGGCGGCGGCGTTTGCGGCTTGTGCTTTTGTGCGCCGAGGCATATCCCTGTAGGTGTCTCGGTTCGCCATTGCGCGGGGTGTGCCCATGAACCTGGAAGAGTTGAACGCCTATGCCCTCGCCGGGAAGGTTGATGAGCTGAATCTGATTTCGATGGAAGGCGGGATCTATCTGTTAGAGGCACGGATACATGGCGCCGCTCATCCAATCGACGACACCCATGGGCAAACACTGCATTTGCGTTCGGTGGAACATGCTCGTGAAGTCCTTCATGCCTTTCCCAAGCTGACATTCAACCTGATTCACACCTCGGTGCACGACGAGATGTGCGGTCTGGGCACCAGTGGGGAAGAGAGCCTGAAGGTGCCCATATCCCAATAGCGCTGACAGCCCTGATCACCGCAATGGCATCTGTGCTAGTCTGCTCGCCCTTTTGGTTCCGGGCGCTCCGGGATGCGCTGTGCACGCACGGCAATGTCCCGAGCCGTCCGCACAGCGGAGCAGTGTCATGTCCGAAGTAAATCTGTCCACCGACGAAACCCGCGTCAGCTACGGCATCGGCCGTCAGTTGGGCGACCAACTGCGCGACAACCCGCCACCGGGCGTTAGCCTGGACGCGATCCTGGCCGGTCTGACCGACGCATTCGCCGGTAAGGAAAGCCGTGTTGGCCAGGAAGCAATGTCTGCCAGCTTCAAGGTCATCCGCGAAATCATGCAAGCCGAAGCGGCTGCCAAGGCTGAAGCGGCCGCTGGCGAAGGCCTGGCATTCCTGGCTGAAAACGCCAAGCGTGACGGCATCACCACTCTGGCTTCCGGCCTGCAGTTCGAAGTACTGACTCAAGGTGAAGGCGCCAAGCCAACCCGTGAAGATCAAGTGCGCACTCACTACCACGGCACGCTGATCGACGGCACTGTGTTCGACAGCTCCTACGATCGTGGCCAGCCTGCAGAATTCCCGGTTGGCGGCGTGATCGCCGGCTGGACCGAAGCCCTGCAACTGATGAACGCCGGTAGCAAATGGCGCCTGTACGTGCCGAGCGAACTGGCTTACGGCGCACAAGGCGTTGGCAGCATTCCGCCGCACAGCGTTCTGGTGTTCGACGTCGAGCTGCTCGACGTTCTGTAAGCCCTGGCCTGTTGTTATGACGGGCCAATGTGGGAGCGAGCCGGCTCCGGGCGGCGTTCCGACGATGGCATCACCTCGGTTTCACAGGAAACCGAGGTGACCGCATCGCGAGCAGGCTCGCTCCCACAGTCTTTTGCGGTGTCTCATAGTTCGATCTTGTGGTGCAGTTCATTCATCGGGCGCAATGCCCGGGCGTAGCAGAACAGAAACAGGTTGCGCACCAGTTCCTTGAGCACCACCGGCTCGCTGGAACTCAGGCCATTGAGGTCGAGGTCGCCCTGGTCTTGCAGCTCACTCAAGGCTTCTTCTTCCAGTACCGCACACACTTCCCCGGTTTCCCGATGCAGGATCCTGAGGTACGGGTGTGGGCGATCCAGCCATGCATCGATCAAGTAAGTCATGATGCTCATCTCCTTTTTAATGGTTTGATGAGAATAATTCCTATTTAATTAATAGCAAGTACCTATTGGCGGTTTCTGCTGTTTTCTGTGGGGGAATTGCTGAGGATCAAAACGGCTGGCGTTTTGCTATTGGGCGGGATTGCTGGGGGATCAGGCGAGGGTGAGGCTCCATCCCACGCAGGGCGCAGGATGGAATACAGCAGGTTCAGACTTTTCTGACGAACTCGGACTTGAGCTTCATCGGGCCGATACCGTCGATCTTGCAGTCGATGTCGTGGTCGCCATCGCACAGACGGATGTTCTTGACCTTGGTGCCGACCTTGACCACCAGCGATGTGCCCTTGACCTTGAGGTCCTTGATCACGGTGATGGTGTCGCCATCTTGCAGGACGTTGCCGACCGAATCCTTTTTCACGGTTTCATCGGACGCTGCGTCGGCTTCACCATTGGCGGACCATTCGTGGGCGCACTCTGGGCAGATCAGTTGGGCGCCGTCTTCATAAGTGTATTCGGAATTGCATTTCGGGCAGGGTGGCAACGTGCTCACTAAAGCTCCTTGGATTCAGGATGGCTAAAAGCGCACATTATATAGGGTTTTAGGCAGGAGAGGGTGCAGCGGTGACAACCTGTGGGAGCGAGCCTGCTCGCTCCCACAAAGGGCAGTCTTAGTGCGTGCGGGCTACTGCAAATTCGCTCAGTTCGACCAATGCATCCCGGTATTCGCTGGCAGGCAGCATTTCGAGGCATTTGATCGCACGGGCCACATAATCGCGGGCCAGTTGTGCGGTGTAGTCCAGCGAACCCGAGGCTTCCACGGCGGCGCGGATGCTTTCCAGGTCTTCGATACCACCTTTCTGAATCGCCCGGCGCACCAGTGCCGCTTGCTCTGGCGTGCCTTCGCGCATGGTGTAGATCAGTGGCAGGGTCGGCTTGCCTTCGGCCAGATCGTCACCGACGTTCTTGCCCAGGGTTTCTGCGTCGCCTTTGTAATCCAGCAGGTCGTCGACCAGTTGGAAGGCCACACCGAGGTGGTCGCCAAAGGTGCGCAAGGCTTCGCTCTGTTCTGGCGTCGCGCCAGCCAGGGCCGCGGCGCTGTGGGTCGAAGCCTCGAAAAGCATCGCGGTTTTGCCGCGGATGACTTCCATGTAGGTTTCTTCGGTGGTGCTGGCGTCGCGCACCTTGGACAGCTGCAGGACTTCGCCTTCAGCGATGATCCGCGTGGCTTGCGAGAGAATCTTCATCACCGGCATCGAGCCCAGTTCGACCATCATCTCGAACGAGCGCGAGTACAGGAAATCACCCACCAGCACGCTCGGGGCGTTGCCCCACATGGCGTTGGCGGTCGAGCGGCCACGGCGCATGCCGGACATGTCGACCACGTCGTCATGCAGCAGGGTGGCGGTGTGCAGGAATTCGATGGTCGCGGCCAGCAGGCGCATGTCGTCGCCTTCGCGCCCCAGAGCCTTGCCACACAGCAACACTAATAAAGGGCGCAGGCGTTTACCGCCAGCCGAGGTAATGTAATCGCCGATTTTCGATACCAGCGGCACTCGGGAAGTCAGCTGCTTCTTGATGATGCCGTCGACGGCGTTAAAATCGTCCGCCACCGCGCGGTAGAAAGCTTGGGGTTGCATCAGCGACAGTCGCTCCAGAAGGGTTGCGCGGCATGCTAGGACCCACGTCCGGGCCTGTCAAGGCGCGATGGACGGCCACTTGCAACGCGCTCGTGGCTTGCGTACAATCGCGCACCCTGAACTTCCTGGGCAGCACCTGCCTTACGCAATTGCATTTGGGTCGTTCCATCCCATGCAGCCATGCCAGCCAATACTTCTTCTTATAAAGAGCTGGGTGAGCAGGATTATCGGAGAAATACCATGTCGTACGCAGTAATCGTTACTGGTGGCAAGCAATACAAGGTCGCCCCAGGTGAATACCTGAAGATCGAGAAACTGGAAATCGCTACCGGCGAATCCGTAACTTTTGATCGCGTTCTGTTGGTCGCCAATGGCGATGACGTGAATATCGGCGCTCCAGTTGTTGCTGGCGCTACCGTTGTGGCTGAAGTGATCTCCCAAGGTCGTCACGATAAAGTCCGCATCATCAAGTTCCGTCGTCGTAAGCACCACATGAAGCGTATGGGCCACCGCCAGTGGTACACCGAGATCAAAATCACCGGTATTCAGGCTTAATTTCAGCCTAATTCCTCACTAGGAGAATTGAACTCATGGCACACAAAAAAGCTGGTGGTAGTACCCGTAACGGTCGCGACTCAGAAGCCAAACGCCTTGGCGTGAAGATGTATGGCGGCCAGAAAATCATTCCGGGCAACATCATCGTGCGTCAGCGCGGCACCCAATTCCACGCCGGTTACGGTGTTGGCATGGGTAAAGATCACACCCTCTTCGCGAAAATCGAAGGCGTGATCAAGTTTGAAGTAAAAGGCGCGTTCAACCGCCGTTACGTGAGCGTTGTCGCGGCTTAATTGCGCGATCGCTGGAAAAGCCCTGTCTTGCGACGGGGCTTTTTCGTTTGTGGGGTGAGTCTCTTGCAAAACTGTTTGTATGGGCTGCCGGCGCTGGATTATGCGGTCGTTGATTGAGGTCGCTGCGCTCATTTTTGCAAGAGTCTTATGTCTTAGTGTTTTTCGGCTCGTCCGTATGGCGAGAGGCGTTTTGTTATGAAGTTTGTTGATGAAGTATCGATTCGAGTAAAGGCTGGCGACGGCGGTAATGGCTGCATGAGTTTCCGTCGGGAAAAATTCATCGAAAACGGCGGTCCTAACGGCGGTGACGGTGGTGACGGCGGCTCGGTCTACATGATCGCCGACGAAAACCTCAACACCCTGGTCGACTACCGTTACACCCGGCACTTCGATGCCGAGCGTGGCGCCAACGGCGGCAGCACTGACTGCACCGGTAAAAAAGGTGAAGAGTTGGTCCTGCGGGTTCCGGTCGGCACCACGGTCATTGACTCTGCTACGCAAGAAGTCATTGGCGACCTGACCAAGGCTGGTCAGTGTCTGCTGGTGGCTCATGGCGGCTGGCACGGTCTGGGTAACACCCGTTTCAAATCCAGTACCAACCGCGCGCCGCGCCAGACTACGCCAGGCAAGCCGGGCGAGCAGCGTGACCTCAAGCTGGAAATGAAGGTGTTGGCCGACGTGGGCCTGTTGGGCTTGCCGAATGCCGGTAAAAGTACCTTTATCCGTTCGGTCTCGGCGGCCAAGCCGAAAGTTGCTGATTATCCGTTTACCACCCTGGTGCCAAACCTTGGTGTGGTCAGCGTCGATCGCTGGAAAAGCTTCGTCATTGCCGACATTCCGGGTCTGATCGAAGGTGCTTCCGACGGCGCGGGCCTGGGGATTCGCTTCCTCAAGCACTTGTCGCGTACCCGTCTGTTGCTGCACCTCGTCGACATGGCGCCACTGGATGACACCAGTGCTCCAGACGCGGCTGAAGTGATTGTCAGCGAGCTGACCAAGTTCAGCCCTTCGCTGGCTGAGCGTGATCGCTGGTTGGTGCTGAACAAGTGCGACCAGATCCTTGAAGAAGAGCACGAAGAGCGGGTCAAGGAAATCGTTGATCGTCTGGAGTGGACCGGTCCGGTCTACGTGATCTCGGCCATTGCCAAAGAAGGCACCGAGCGCCTGACGCGCGACATCATGCGTTACCTGGAAGATCGTGCCGATCGTCTGGCTAACGACCCGGTCTACAAGGAAGAGCTGGCCGATCTCGATCAGCGCATCGAAGACGAAGCCCGTGCCCAGTTGCAGGCGCTGGATGACCAGCGTGCCCTGCGCCGCAGCGGCGTGAAGTCGGTCCATGACATCGGTGATGACGACTGGGACGAAGAAGATGTGGATGATGAAGATGGTCCGGAAATCATTTACGTGCGCGACTGATTCGTTGCAGTAAACTTAAGCGCCGCTCTATCGAGCGGCGTTTTGGTATCTGGAAATCGGTAGTCACGAATAACGTTACGGGCAGCGCTGGGTCGCGCTGTCCTCAAGCTAAGGTTGAAGATGATGCGGAGCAAGGTGACAGGTGCGCAGCGTTGGGTCGTGAAGATCGGCAGCGCATTGCTGACGGCTGACGGCAAGGGTCTGGATCGCGCAGCGATGAGCGTCTGGGTTGAGCAGATGGTCGCGCTGCATGAGGCGGGTGTCGAGCTGGTGCTGGTGTCCTCGGGGGCAGTAGCGGCAGGTATGAGTCGCCTTGGCTGGACCGCACGACCCAGTGCGATGCACGAGTTGCAGGCGGCTGCCGCCATCGGTCAGATGGGGTTGGTGCAGGCCTGGGAGTCGAGCTTTGCCGAGCATGGCCGGCACACGGCGCAGATTCTCCTGACTCACGATGACTTGTCCGATCGCAAGCGTTACCTCAATGCCCGCAGCACCTTGCGTGCGCTGGTCGATCTCAAGGTCATTCCAGTGATCAACGAGAACGATACGGTGGTCACCGATGAAATCCGTTTCGGCGACAACGATACGCTGGCGGCGCTGGTGGCCAACCTGGTCGAGGCTGACCTGTTGGTGATCCTGACCGATCGTGACGGCATGTTCGATGCTGATCCGCGCAACAACCCTGACGCCAAGCTGATTTATGAAGCGCGTGCTGATGATCCTGCATTGGATGCAGTGGCGGGCGGCACCGGCGGTGCGTTGGGTCGTGGCGGTATGCAGACCAAATTGCGCGCGGCGCGTCTGGCGGCGCGTTCGGGGGCTCACACGATCATCGTGGGTGGGCGTCTTGAGCGTGTGCTGGATCGTCTGAAGGCGGGCGAGCGCATCGGCACCTTGCTCTCGCCTGAGCGCGGCCTGCTGGCGGCGCGTAAGCAGTGGTTGGCCGGGCACTTGCAGACTCGCGGCACGCTGGTGCTGGATGAGGGTGCGGTCACGGCGTTGTCTCGGGGTAATAAAAGTCTGCTGCCGGTTGGTGTCAAGCTGGTTCAGGGCAGCTTCCGTCGCGGTGAAATGGTGGTGTGCGTGGCGCCGGACGGTCGTGAGATCGCCCGTGGCTTGGCCAACTACAGTGCGCTTGAGGCGCAAAAAATCATCGGTCAATCGTCTGAGGCGATTATCGGTTTGCTGGGTTACATGGCGGAGCCGGAGCTGGTTCACCGCGATAACCTGATTCTGGTTTAAGGAAAACGCGAATGCGCATGGCAAAAGGATTGTTGGGGTTGCTGTTGGCGATGCCGTTGCTGGCATCGGCGGAAGAAATCGGTCAGGTATCGACCGTGTTCAAATTCGTCGGGCCGAATGACCGCATCGTCGTCGAGGCCTTTGATGATCCGAAGGTCGATGGCGTGACCTGCTACCTGTCGCGAGCCAAGACGGGCGGCGTGAAGGGTGGTCTGGGGTTGGCCGAGGATCGGTCGGAAGCGTCCATCGCTTGTCGTCAGGTCGGGCCGATCAGCTTCAAGGGTGAGCTCAAGGATGGCGAAGAGGTGTTCAAGGAGCGCACATCGCTGGTGTTCAAGACCATGCAGGTGGTGCGTTTTCTCGACAAAAAGCGCAATACCCTGGTGTACCTGGTCTACAGCGATCGCCTGATCGAAGGCAGTCCGCAGAATGCGGTGACCGCGATTCCGATCTTGCCGTGGGCGCACGCCCAATAATCTGACGCAGTACCCTGTGGGAGCGAGCCTGCTCGCGATGAGGCTGTAACATTCAACATCATTGTTGACTGCTGTGCCGCCATCGCGAGCAGGCTCGCTCCCGCATTTTTTTTGGGGGTGTGCTTGCCAAATCGCAGGCAATAAAAAACCGACCCTGAGGTCGGTTTTTCAACAAGCTTATCGCTTAGGCAGCAGCAAGGCTCAGAGCCTTGACGTGGCCATTCAAGCGGCTCTTATGGCGAGCTGCCTTGTTCTTGTGGATGATGCCTTTATCGGCCATGCGGTCGATAACTGGCACAGCCAGAACGTAAGCGGCTTGCGCTTTTTCAGCGTCTTTTGCGTCGATGGCTTTAACTACATTCTTGATGTAGGTACGAACCATGGAACGCAGGCTGGCGTTGTGGCTGCGACGCTTCTCAGCCTGTTTTGCACGTTTTTTGGCGGAAGGTGTGTTGGCCACCGTCGAGCTCCTCGAAAGACTTTTTAGGAAATAGCAAACAAAATAGGCCGCGAATCATGCCGATGAGTTGAAGTCTTGTCAAGGGCGGGTGATGCGTTCCGCTGAGTGGTCGATCTAAAGAGGCGGGATATTTATTTCCGGCGCTTGACCTGTAAACTCGCGAGCTTTGGCTCTGTGCTGTTGCGGCGCGGAGTATCGCATAAGTGGGCGGTTTGTTCGCCTGCTGTTTATCGACAGGCAAAAACTCTTCAATGAACCTGCTTAAATCGTTGGCCGCTGTCAGCTCTATCACGATGCTTTCCCGGGTTCTGGGGTTCGTTCGTGACACGCTCGTCGCACGCATATTTGGCGCCGGGATGGCCACAGACGCCTTCTTTATCGCCTTCAAACTGCCCAACCTGTTGCGGCGAATCTTCGCCGAAGGGGCGTTTTCCCAGGCCTTTGTGCCGATTCTGGCGGAATACAAAAGCCAGCAGGGCGAGGAGGCGACACGTACCTTCATCGCTTACGTGTCGGGCTTGCTCACACTGGTACTGGCGCTGGTCACGATTCTGGGGATGGTCGCTGCGCCCTGGGTCATCTGGGCAACGGCCCCGGGGTTTACCAACACGCCGGAAAAATTCCAGCTGACCTCCAGTCTGTTGCGAGTGACCTTTCCTTATATATTGCTGATCTCGCTGTCCTCGCTGGCCGGGGCAATCCTCAATACCTGGAACCGTTTTTCGGTGCCGGCCTTTGTGCCGACCCTGCTCAACGTCAGCATGATCGTCTTCGCGCTGTTCCTGACGCCGTACTTCGATCCGCCGGTAATGGCTCTGGGCTGGGCTGTGCTGGTCGGTGGCCTGGCGCAATTGCTCTATCAGCTGCCGCACCTGAAAAAAATCGGCATGCTGGTGTTGCCGCGCCTGAACCTGCGCGACACCGGTGTCTGGCGCGTGATGAAACAGATGCTGCCGGCGATTCTCGGGGTCTCGGTCAGCCAGATTTCGCTGATCATCAACACCATTTTTGCCTCGTTTCTGGTGGCGGGCTCGGTGTCCTGGATGTATTACGCCGACCGCCTGATGGAGTTGCCATCCGGCGTTCTCGGTGTGGCATTGGGCACGATATTGCTGCCGACGCTGGCCAAAACCTACGCCAGTAAAGATCGCCACGAATACTCGCGCATTCTCGATTGGGGCCTGCGCCTGTGCTTCGTGCTGGTGCTGCCGTGCTCGCTGGCGCTGGGAATCCTGGCGGAGCCGCTGACCGTTTCGCTGTTCCAGTACGGTCAATTCAGCGCATTTGATGCCTTGATGACCCAGCGTGCCCTGATTGCCTACTCGGTCGGTTTGCTCGGGATTATCGTGATTAAAGTGCTGGCGCCGGGTTTCTACGCGCAACAAAACATTCGCACACCGGTAAAAATCGCGATTTTCACGCTGGTCGTCACTCAGCTGTTCAACCTGGCCTTGATCGGTCCGTTGAAGCACGCAGGGCTGGCCCTGGCGATTAGCGCGGGTGCGTGTCTCAACGCCGGTCTGTTGTTCTATCAATTGCGCAAACAGAAGATGTATCAGCCACAGCCGGGCTGGGGCCTGTTCGGGCTCAAGCTGGTGGTTGCTGTGACGGTGATGTCCGCAGTCTTGCTGGGGGCGATGCATTTCATGCCGGCCTGGGGCGAAGGGCACATGCCGATGCGTTTCCTGCGTCTGGGGGCTTTGGTGGGGGCGGGTGTGGTGACCTATTTCGGTATGTTGGCGTTGATGGGCTTCCGTCTGCGAGACTTCAATCGCAAGGCGTTGAACTGAAGACGTGGCATCAATAATCGCGGGTCGGGCGCCAGTTTTGTCGGTTCGATCACTTTGGGTTACGGTGTTGCCTGTTGTCGGCCGCCGGGTGTGGTTATAATCGACCACTTTATGAGCAAGAAGCGCGTTATGCAGCTGGTTCGAGGCCTCCACAATTTGCGCCCCCAGCATCGGGGCTGTGTCGCCACTATTGGCAACTTTGACGGTGTTCACCGTGGCCACCAGGCTATCCTGGCCCGGCTGCGTGAGCGGGCGCTCGAGTTGGGTGTACCCAGCTGCGTGGTGATTTTCGAGCCGCAGCCGCGTGAGTTTTTCGCCCCGGACACGGCCCCGGCCCGTCTGGCGCGCTTGCGCGACAAGTTGCAACTGCTGGCCGCCGAAGGTGTCGACCGGGTTCTGTGCCTGGCCTTCAATCATCGTTTGAGCAAGCTCAGCGCCGCCGAGTTCGTCGACACCATTCTGGTCGATGGCCTTGGCGTGCAGCATCTGGAGGTCGGTGACGACTTCCGTTTCGGCTGTGACCGGGTAGGGGATTTCGATTTCCTGCTACAGGCCGGGGCTGTTCAGGGGTTCACCGTCGAAGCGGCGCAGACCGTTGAACTGGACGGGTTGCGTGTCAGCAGCACCCAGGTGCGTAATGCCTTGGCCGCCGCTGATTTTACCTTGGCCGAGCGCTTGCTCGGTCATCCGTACGGGATTGCCGGGCGGGTCCTGCACGGGCAGAAGCTGGCGCGCCAATTGGGTACGCCAACGGCCAACGTGCAACTCAAGCGTCGTCGTGTACCGTTGACCGGGGTTTACCTGGTKAGCGTCGAAGTCGACGGCAAGACCTGGCCAGGTGTCGCCAATATTGGCGTTCGGCCAACGGTTGAAGGTGATGGCAAAGCCCACCTTGAAGTCCATATTCTAGATTTTGCCGGCGATCTGTATGACCGGCGTTTGACGGTGGTTTTCCACCAAAAGCTGCGCGAAGAGCAGCGTTTCGCCTCTCTGGAGGCGCTTAAGACGGCGATCAATGCGGATGTCGCCGCCGCCCGTGCCCTAGCCGCACCTAGCGCCAATCGCTAATGAAGAGCCTTAAATGACCGACTATAAAGCCACGCTAAACCTTCCGGACACCGCCTTCCCAATGAAGGCCGGCCTGCCTCAGCGCGAACCGCAGATTCTGCAGCGCTGGGACAGCATTGGCCTGTACCAGAAGTTGCGTGAGATTGGTAAGGATCGTCCGAAGTTCGTTCTGCACGACGGTCCTCCGTATGCCAACGGCACCATTCATATCGGTCATGCGCTCAACAAGATTCTCAAGGACATGATCATCCGCTCGAAGACCCTTTCGGGTTTCGACGCGCCTTATGTTCCGGGCTGGGACTGCCACGGTCTGCCGATCGAGCACAAAGTCGAAGTGACTCACGGCAAGAACCTCACGGCGGATAAAACCCGTGAGCTGTGCCGTGCCTACGCCACCGAACAGATCGAAGGCCAGAAGTCCGAGTTCATCCGTCTGGGTGTGCTGGGTGACTTCGCCAACCCGTACAAGACCATGGACTTCAAGAACGAGGCCGGTGAAATCCGTGCCTTGGCTGAAATCGTCAAGGGTGGTTTCGTGTTCAAGGGCCTCAAGCCTGTGAACTGGTGCTTCGACTGCGGTTCGGCCCTGGCTGAAGCTGAAGTTGAATACGAGAACAAAAAGTCCTCGACCATCGACGTCGCCTTCCCGATTGCCGACGAAGCCAAACTGGCTGCCGCCTTCGGCCTGCCATCGTTGGGCAAACCGGCTTCGATCGTGATCTGGACCACCACCCCGTGGACCATTCCGGCCAACCAGGCGCTGAACGTTCACCCCGAGTTCAACTACGCCCTGGTCGACGTCGGCGACAAATTGCTGGTGCTGGCTGAAGAGCTGGTCGAGTCGTGCCTGGCTCGCTACAACCTCGAAGGCTCGGTCATCGCCACCGCCACTGGTGCGGCGCTGGAACTGATCAACTTCCGTCACCCGTTCTACGATCGCTTGTCGCCGGTTTACCTGGCCGAGTATGTTGAACTGGGCGCCGGCACTGGCGTGGTTCACTCCTCGCCAGCCTACGGCGTAGACGACTTCGTGACCTGCAAAGCTTACGGCATGGTCAACGACGACATTCTCAATCCGGTGCAAAGCAACGGCGTCTACGTGCCGTCGCTGGAGTTCTTCGGCGGCCAGTTCATCTGGAAGGCCAACCCGGCCATCGTCGACAAACTGACGGAAGTCGGTGCGCTGCTGCACACCTCCGTCATCGAACACAGCTACATGCACTGCTGGCGTCACAAGACCCCGCTGATCTACCGCGCTACCGCGCAGTGGTTCATCGGCATGGACAAACAGCCGGCGACTGGCGACACCTTGCGCAAACGTGCGATCAAAGCCATCGAAGACACCAAATTCGTTCCGGCCTGGGGCCAGGCGCGCCTGCACTCGATGATCGCCAACCGTCCGGACTGGTGCATCTCCCGCCAGCGCAACTGGGGCGTGCCGATCCCGTTCTTCCTGCACAAGGAAAGCGGCGAACTGCACCCACGTACCGTCGAGCTGATGGAGGAGGTCGCCCAGCGCGTCGAAGTTGAAGGTATCGAAGCCTGGTTCAAGATGGACGCAGCCGAGTTGCTCGGTGACGAAGCGCCGCAGTACGACAAGATCAGCGACACCCTCGATGTCTGGTTCGATTCGGGCACCACGCACTGGCACGTCCTGCGCGGTTCGCACCCGATGGGCCACGACAACGGTCCGCGCGCCGACCTGTACCTGGAAGGTTCCGACCAACACCGTGGCTGGTTCCACTCGTCGCTGTTGACCGGTTGCGCCATCGACAACCACGCGCCGTACCGCGAACTGCTGACCCACGGTTTCACCGTCGACGAAGCCGGCCGCAAGATGTCCAAGTCGTTGGGCAACGTGATCGCGCCGCAGAAAGTCAACGACACCCTGGGCGCTGACATCATGCGCTTGTGGGTCGCTTCGACCGATTATTCGGGCGAAATGGCGGTTTCCGACCAGATCCTGCAACGCAGTGCGGACGCCTACCGGCGGATCCGTAACACCGCGCGCTTCCTGCTTTCCAACCTGACCGGTTTCAACCCGGCCACCGACATCCTGCCGGCAGAAGAAATGCTCGCGCTGGACCGTTGGGCCGTGGACCGTACCTTGCTGCTGCAACGCGAGCTGCAAGAGCACTACGGCGAATACCGTTTCTGGAACGTCTATTCCAAGGTGCACAACTTCTGCGTGCAGGAGCTGGGTGGTTTCTACCTCGACATCATCAAGGACCGTCAGTACACCACTGGCGCCAACAGCAAGGCCCGCCGTTCGGCGCAAACCGCGCTGTTCCACATCTCCGAAGCGCTGGTGCGCTGGATCGCGCCGATCCTCGCCTTCACCGCTGATGAGCTGTGGCAATACCTGCCGGGCGAGCGCAATGAATCGGTCATGCTCAACACCTGGTACGAAGGCCTCAGCGAGTTGCCGGAAGGCTTCGAACTGGACCGCGCCTACTGGGAGCGGATCATGGCGGTCAAGGTCGCGGTCAACAAGGAAATGGAAATCCAGCGCGCGGCCAAGGCCGTGGGCGGTAACCTGCAAGCCGAAGTGACGCTGTTCGCCGAAGAGGCACTGAGCGCCGACCTGGCCAAGCTGAGCAACGAACTGCGCTTCGTGCTGATCACCTCGACAGCCAGCATTGCACCGTTCGTGCAAGCGCCGGCCGACGCGGTTGAAACCGAAGTCAGCGGTCTGAAACTCAAGGTGGTCAAGTCGAGCTTCGCCAAGTGCGCCCGTTGCTGGCACTGCCGTGAAGACGTCGGCGTGAACCCGGAGCATCCGGAAATCTGCGGTCGTTGTGTCGACAACATCAGCGGTGCGGGCGAGGTTCGTCACTATGCCTAACGCTGCTAGCCGTTTCGGACGGCTGAGCTGGCTTTGGTTGAGCGTGCTGGTTCTGGTCATTGACCAGGCCAGCAAGTTTCACTTCGAAAGCTCGCTGACCATGTACCAGCAAATCGTGGTGATCCCTGATTACTTCAGCTGGACCCTGGCCTACAACACGGGCGCGGCATTCAGCTTCCTGGCTGACAGCTCCGGCTGGCAGCGCTGGTTGTTTGCCCTGATCGCGGTCGTGGTCAGTGCGGTGCTGGTGGTCTGGCTCAAACGTCTGGGGCGCAACGACACCTGGCTGGCGATTGCGCTGGCACTGGTGCTCGGCGGCGCGCTGGGCAACCTGTACGACCGCATTGCCCTGGGCCATGTGATCGATTTCATTCTGGTACATTGGCAGAACCGCTGGTATTTCCCGGCGTTCAATTTTGCCGACAGTGCCATCAGCGTCGGGGCCGTGATGCTCGCGCTGGATATGTTCAAAAGCAAGAAGACCGGAGAAGCCGTTCATGACTGAACAGGTATTGGCTGAGCAACGCATCGGCCAGAATACGGAAGTCACTTTGCACTTTGCATTGCGCCTGGAGAACGGCGACACCGTCGACAGTACCTTCGACAAAGCCCCGGCGACCTTCAAGGTCGGCGACGGTAACCTGCTGCCAGGTTTCGAAGCTGCGCTGTTTGGCTTCAAGGCGGGTGACAAGCGTAATCTGACGATTGAGCCAGAAAACGCCTTTGGCCAGCCCAACCCGCAAAACGTGCAGATCATCCCGCGTTCGCAGTTCCAGGATATGGAACTGTCCGAAGGCCTGCTGGTGATCTTCAACGATGCGGCGAATACTGAGCTGCCCGGTGTGGTCAAGGCATTCGATGACGCTCAGGTGACCATCGACTTCAACCACCCGCTGGCCGGCAAGACATTGACCTTTGACGTAGAAATCATCAACGTCAAAGCGCTGTAACTGATCCAATGAGATCAACTGTGGGAGCGAGCCTGCTCGCGATGAGTGCCTGACATTCAACAATGATGGTGACTGACACTCCACCATCGCGAGCAGGCTCGCTCCCACAGTAAGGTTTTTCACTGTTTTCACTGTTTTCGCTATTTCTTGCGCGCAAGACACGAGGCACAGCATGCAAATCAAACTCGCCAACCCCCGTGGCTTTTGCGCCGGCGTGGACCGGGCGATCGAAATCGTCAACCGCGCCCTGGAAGTCTTCGGGCCGCCGATCTATGTGCGCCACGAAGTGGTCCATAACAAATTCGTCGTTGAAGACCTGCGCGCACGCGGGGCTATCTTCGTTGAAGAACTGGACCAGGTGCCGGACGACGTCATCGTGATTTTCAGCGCCCATGGGGTTTCCCAGGCCGTTCGTGCAGAAGCCGCAGGCCGTGGCCTGAAGGTCTTCGATGCGACCTGCCCATTGGTGACCAAAGTGCACATCGAAGTGGCGCGCTACAGCCGCGACGGTCGTGAGTGCATTCTGATTGGCCACGCCGGTCACCCGGAAGTCGAAGGCACCATGGGCCAGTACGACGCCAGCAACGGTGGTGCGATCTACCTCGTCGAAGACGAAAAGGACGTTGCCGCGCTGAACGTGCGCAACCCTGAAACACTCGCCTTCGTCACTCAGACCACCTTGTCGATGGACGACACCAGCCGTGTGATCGATGCCTTGCGCACTCGTTTCCCGGCCATTGGCGGCCCACGCAAGGACGACATCTGCTACGCCACGCAAAACCGTCAGGACGCGGTCAAGCAACTGGCTGACGAATGTGACGTGGTGCTGGTGGTCGGCAGCCCGAACAGCTCCAACTCCAACCGCTTGCGCGAGCTGGCCGAGCGCATGTCCACCCCGGCGTACCTGATCGACGGTGCCGAAGACATGCAGCGCAGCTGGTTCGATGGCGTCGAGCGTATCGGCATCACTGCCGGGGCCTCGGCACCGGAAGTGCTGGTTCGTGGCGTTATCGAGCAACTGCAGGCCTGGGGGGCTACCGGCGCCGATGAGCTGGCCGGTCGCGAGGAGAACATCACCTTCTCCATGCCCAAAGAGCTACGCGTTCGCTCCCTGCTCTGATTCCTCACTTCCCGCACACAAGGCCTGCTCGGCCTTGTCGCTGCGCAGGCTGACGCGGCCGCTTCTGGACAGCACCACCTGGTGATGACTGACCGGCTCGCGGTCCGCGCAGATGTGCAACGTCCCGGCCTGAAAGGCACCGCTGGGCAACTGCGGCTCGCCCAGACCGCTGAACCGTACGAAACTCCTCACCGGCCGATTGCCCACAATCGGCACCCCGACGCTTGTCTGGCGCTCGAGCAACAGCGGGTTGCTGCTGTCCTGATGCCCCTCGCCACTCATGTCCAGAATGATTCGCCAGCCTTGACCCCAATCGTCGTTCAACGCGTGGATGACAAGGGTCTGATTGCGCAAGATGGCCTCGGTGCGGGCATTGCGCATGCCACTGGCAAGTGTTTGCGCCGCGGTCTCGCGACTCACTGATTGCGTGTACTCGCTGAGCACCGGACTGACCTGGTGCAGAACGATCGCTGCGATTGCCAGTCCGATAAGCAGTTCTATCAGACCGAAACCCTTCTGATGCATGGCATCTCCTTCCCTGGAGAGGGCGTTGGGTTGTGCAACGAATGTCAAAACAACCCTGCGGCTACCGGTTGAATGTTCTAGCTTGATACAGCTAGGTGTAGTCGTTGGCAGCGGAGGGCAGCGATGAATCATCGTACAAAAGGTTTCACGCTGGTCGAATTGCTGGTGATCCTTGCGGTCATGGCGATTCTGCTCACCCTGGCGGTCCCGGCGTTCAACAGTTCAATACAGAACGCCAAGGCCGATACCGAAATCAGTGATCTGCAGCGAGGGCTCAATTACGCCAGGCTGGAGGCGATCGACCGGGGCATCACTACGCGGGTTCGGCCAACTGCCGGCGGCAGCGTCTGGACCGGGGAGTTGACGGTGTACGACAGCACTGGCTCACCGGCGAATGTATTGCGGGTTATTCCGGCGATGAGCAGCGGCGCCACTCTGACGCTAACCTCTGGAGTGACCAGCATCGATTTCAACAACTTGGGTGGGTTATCGGCGCCGGCCACGGCAGTGCTGTTCAATTACGTATCAGGGGCGCAGAGCCGGACGCTCAGCGTGTGTTTAAACGGACGGATTGTCTTGGGTGGAAGTTGCGGATGACAGGAGCGGGATCGCGTGCACAGGACGGCATGACACTGATCGAAGTGTTGGTTGCGCTGTTGATTCTGAGCGTAGGGCTATTGGGCGCGGCGGCGACTCAGCTGAATGCGCTGAAGTACACCGACAGCTCGCTGATGAGCAGCCAGGCGAGCTTTATCGCCTACGACATGATGGACCGGATTCGCGCCAATTCCGCGGCCGACTACACCATCACGCCGCCGACCTCGGGCAATTTGAATGTTACCCGGGATCAGGACCTGTATGACTTCACCACCAATATCACAAGCTTCGGCGGCCCGACCGCTACGGGCAGCATTACCCTGAACCAGCGGGTGTATACCATCACCATTACCTGGGATGACTCGCGGGCAGCCGCCGCTACTTCGACTCGCAGCTTTGTCCTGAGCAGCCGCGCCACCGTCGATCCGTTGGTGACGCCATGAGTCGATCGTCCCGAGGGTTTGGTCTGATCGAGCTGATGATCGCCATGGCGATCAGCCTGATCGTGGTGCTCGGCGTGGCGCAGATTTTTATATCGGCGAAAAGCACCTATATCAGCCAGAACACCTCTGCCGGGATGCAGGAGGATGCGCGGTTTGCCCTGAGTAAAATGATTCAGGAAATTCGCATGGTCGGCATGTTCGGTTGCCTGGGGACGATTACCGACGCGAGCTCGGCCGGCGACTTCAATGCCAACCAGATCACCCCCATCAGTTGGGACAACACCGCGCTCAAACTGACCCTCGTGACGTCTGATGTCGGCGGCAACGGTGGCGTGCCTACCTGGACTGTGGTGTCTGACTGCCGAACCAGCGCAACGGCCTACTCAGGGGCGCACACCCCGGCAGCCGGGCAATTGGCGTTTCCGATCCGACGGTTGGCCTATAGCCTGAGCAATGGCCAGATCCTGATGACCTCTGGCACCGGCGGTGCATCGGCGGTACTGGTGAACAACGTCAGTGCTTTCAACGTGACCTTCGGCATGGCCACCAGCGCCACCGATGTTGCCGCGTCGAGTTACAGCAGCAATCCGACCGACCCGGCGCGAATCCGCAGTGTGCGCTTGACCCTCACCCTGGCGGACCCCAACAACCGCGTGCGCAATCAGACCTTCAACGTGGTTGCCGCTTTGCGCAACCGGTTGATGTAGGGGGGATGCCGATGATCCGTCCTCCCCTCAAGGCACGCGCCCAACGCGGCATGGCACTGCTGATGAGCCTGGTGTTTCTGCTGCTGTTGACGCTGATTGGTATCTCGTCGATGCAGAACGCCACGCTCCAGGAAAAAATGGCCGGCAGCGTGACGCTGCGCAATCAATCTTTCCAGGGCGCAGAGGCAGCGTTGCGGATCGGTGAAAGCGCCGTACAACTGAGCGCATACACCTTGGCGGCCTGCGCCAACACCACCCAATGTGCCCCGCCGGCCGAATCTTCAGTGATCACGGCTGCTGGCTTCAACGCCACCTCCGGGGTGACCTGGATCGCTGCCGGCAGCGGCTTTTACGGCGTGCAGAACCTGGGCACTACGTTGAGCGCCGTGAATATCCCGAGCAACACTTCGGCGACGCTCTATCGGGTCACGGCCGTCGGGTTGGCGGGTACTTCGCGCAGTGTGGTGGAGAGCATCTATGCGAAATACTGAGGCTCGTCGTCGGGAGCCGCGCCATTGGTTGACGCAGTTAGTCTGCGGCTGGCTGCTGGGGCTTTATCTGGCCGCACCGGCGTATGCCTTCACGCCATCGGATTCACCACTGCTCGGAGCGTCGGCAGTGGCGCCAAACGTACTGCTGCTGCTTGATGATTCGGGGAGCATGAACAGCATCATCTATGCCTCGGGTTTTGACCCGACCGTTTCACGAACTCCGGCCCAGCAATGTAACGCCTTCTTTGGCTTGTGCTTTAGTGGCTCCGCTATCGTTGGCGATCCGATCCTGCTGTCCAGTTTGCCCCAGTCGGGATGTTCCAGCGGTTACTACGCGTTCTACAAAAACAGCCTGACGCCACTGTGCCTCAAGCTCCCTGACCCGGTGGGCAGCGGCAATACCCGTTATTCCGACAACTACATTTCCTACCTGGTGAGCCTGGCCAACGGCAACAATCGCGACTTCACCGACGGCTCGATACCCAATGACTACCGAATCAACGTGGCGCGCAACGTAGCCACGGCGTTGATCGCCAGTAATCGCGGGCTGCGTTTCGGTCTGGCAACCTATAACTCGCCGAATACCCATGGCAACAGTGATGGTAATCATGGCAACGGCGTTGGCAGTGGTATCGGCAACAATAATGCCGGTAATGGCGGTTACATCGTCAACGAGATCAGTGATCTGACGGCGGTCAGCGGCAGCGTGACCCAGGCCCAGGCGGACGCCAACTACAACGCGCTGATCTCTTCTGTCGGCGCCCTGAGCGCGATATCCAATACACCACTGGCAGAAACCTACTACGAAATCACCCGCTATTTTCGTGGCATGACGCCGTACTACAACTCTGGGCCAGCCACCTACACCAGTCCGATCCAGTACCGCTGCCAGAAGAACTACGGGGTGGTCATCACCGATGGTCTGCCGACTTACGACCGGAGTTTTCCGAGTGACGATCCACTTGGTGGCACCCGGCTACCCAACTGGGACGGGATCAACAATGACGGCAACGACCTCAAAGGCGATGACGAGGGTGACACCCTGTACCTGGACGATATCGCCAAATTCGCGTTCGACATCGACATGCGCTCCACCGGCACGGATCTGGCGGGCAAAAGCTGGAGTTCACCGGACTTCCCCAAGCAGAACCTGAACACCTACACGGTGGGGTTCACGACCACTAATCAGATGTTGGCGGATGCCGCCCGTTACGGGCAGGGCAAGTACTATCAGGCAACCGACAGCACCAGCCTCAACACTGCGTTATCGGCAGCCTTGAGCGACATCTCCACCAAGGCCGGCTCGGGTGGCAGCGGCGTCGCCAGCAGCAACACGCTGACCAGTGGCTCCAGCTATTTTCAGACCCGCTACGACCCCAAGGACTGGCGTGGCACGATCAAGGCCTTTGGCTTCACCTCAAGCGGAGCCGTGGACACCACCTCTGTGCTGTGGACCACCGACACGGCCATCGTCCCCGGTGCGACGGCGCCGACCTATCAGTCCTGGAACACCACAACCAACGCCGCGGTTACCCTGGCCTACGGCAACTTTTCCAGCACCCAGCAAACCAGCCTCGGCCAGAACTTGCCGACCGGTATCAGCGGCAGCGATTTGGTGGAGTGGAGCAAGGGCACCAACAAAGCCGGCTTGAAGGTGCGTAGCGTGCTGCTGGGGGACATCATCAACTCGCCATTGGCGCTGGCATCGCCCACCGACAAAACGGCTTCGGACCTGGCCGGCAGCACCAGTTACAGCACGTTCCTGACCAGCAAGGCCGCGAACATGAACACCAGCCTGGTGGTGAATGCCAACGACGGCTTCGTGAATGTCATCAACGCCGGCAACGGTGCGCGGCGCTACGGCTACATGCCTTCCAGCGTGCTGTCGTCGCTGCATTTCATCGCCGATACCGCCTACATCAATGGCACCAGCCACAAGTTTCTCAACGATGGCCAGGTCGGCGTGTTCGATGCCCAGCTCAATAGCGCCTGGAAAACCCTGGCCCTGGGTGGCGTGGGGGCGGGCGGCAAGACCTTTTACGCCGTGCAGTTGTTCGATGGGACGGCGGGGAACGTGACCAACGCCTTGTGGGAAATCAGCGCGCCAACCACCGCCAACACCGCAAACGCTTTCAATGATCTGGGTTATGCCTACGCACGGCCGGAGGTGGCACGCTTGGCCGATGGTCGCTGGGCGGCCTTCATCTCCAATGGCTACGGCAGCAACTCGGGTGTTGCCGCGTTGTACGTGGTGGATATTCGCGATGGTTCGCTGATCAGGAAAATCGTTATCGACAGCACCGAAACCACCAACGGCCTGTCATCGGTCAAGCTCAAGGTCGACTCGCAAAGCATTGTGCAGGCGGCCTATGGCGGTGATTTGAAAGGCCGGATGTGGAAGTTCGACTTGAGCAGCTCAAACCCCGCCAGCTGGGGCGTGGCCTTTTCCGGTAAGCCGCTATTCACTGCTCCGGGCGGCGCGACGCAGCCGATCACTGCGCAACCGTTGCTGGCGGACCATCCGATCAACGGCAAAGAGGTGTTTTTCGGCACCGGGAAATTCAACGAGACCGCTGACAAGCTCAGCAAGGACCTGCAAGCGTTCTATGGGGTGTGGGATGCCGATGGAGGCTCGGGGCAGATCAGCGTGTCGAGCTTGCAGGCGCAGGCAGTGACCGGGGTCTTCACGGGGACCGCCGGGGGGCAGTTCATCACTACCTCACAGAATCCCGTGACCTATCCGGCGCAGAACGGCTGGTACTTGCCGCTGGTGTACAACAATGCCCTGACCGGTGAGCGGGTGATCAATCAGGCTGCCCTGGTGCTCGGACGAATTGTATTTACCACGGCCAGCATCGACACCACGGATCCCTGTTCAAGCTTTGGCAACGGCAAACTGGTCGAACTCGATGCATTCAGCGGTAAGATGCTCAACTATGCGGTGCTCGACACCAATGGCGATGGCCTGGTCGACACGAACGACACGATCTCCAGCGGGGTGATTTTTACCGGTGGTATTCCGACGCTGAACGCGATCGTCAACAGTGCAGCCCGTAAAATCGTGAACGACTCCAGTGGCGGCATCACCACTCTGGTTGAAAAATCCGGCGGCGGCAGCCGTCGAATCATGTGGCGACAAATACAGTAAGTGAGAGTTGAGGCAATGCGCAGATCCAACCAAGGTTTTACCCTGATCGAAATCATGATCGTGATCGCGATCATCGGGATTGTGGTGACCATTTCCGCTCCACTCCTTACCGAGTACGTGAAGCGAAGCCATCGCACCGAAATTGCCGGGCTGCTGTCCGAGCAGGCACAAAACCTTGAGCGGTTCTATTCGAAAAACAATGTGTACAGCAACGCTACGGGGCTGAGTGCTGGCAATGACTACTACACCATCACCCCGACACTGACCGATCAAACCTTCTTGCTCACTGCCGTGCGCAAGGCCGGGTCAACGATGGCCAGTGACAAATGTGGGGATTTCACCCTCAGCAACACCGGCGTCAGAGGCATGAACAATGCGACGACCGGGCTGACCACCAAGGATTGCTGGGGTCGCTGAGTACCTTTCCTCGGGCGCGTTTGGCGCTCCCTGTCTTTTTATCGTTGGATCAGATGATGGCCAAGCAACAGCAAGTGGTGATTGTCGGCGGTGGGGTGATCGGCCTGCTGACCGCGTTTAATCTGGCGTCGCACGTGCAGAGCGTGGTCCTGCTGGATCGCTCGAATGTGGGGCAGGAGTCTTCCTGGGCCGGTGGCGGCATCGTTTCGCCGCTGTACCCGTGGCGCTACAGCCCGGCGGTCACCGCATTGGCCCACTGGTCCCAGGATTTTTATCCACAACTGGCTGAGCGTCTGTTTGCGAGTACCGGGGTCGATCCCGAGGTGCACACCACGGGCCTGTACTGGCTGGATCTGGATGACGAAGCCGAGGCCCTGGCTTGGGCAAAACGCGAAAATCGTCCGTTGAGCCCTGTGGATATCTCGGCCACTCATGATGCCGTACCGGTATTGGGACCAGGGTTCTCGCGGGCGATCTATATGGCCGATGTCGCTAACGTGCGTAACCCGCGACTGGTGAAGTCCCTCAAGGCAGCCTTGCTGGCGCTGCCCAACGTGACCATTCATGAACAGTGCGAGGTCAGCGCGTTCATTCGTGAAGGCGATGCGGTGGTGGGCGTCGAGACTTCAAAAGGCCCGATCCATGGCGATCAGGTGGTACTGACCGCCGGCGCCTGGAGCGGTGATTTACTGAAAACCCTGGGCCTGGATCTACCGGTCGAGCCGGTCAAGGGGCAGATGATTCTCTACAAGTGCGCGTCGGACTTCCTGTCGAGCATGGTTCTGGCCAAGGGCCGATATGCCATTCCGCGCCGGGACGGACACATCCTGATCGGCAGTACGCTGGAGCACGAAGGGTTCGACAAGACGCCGACCGAGTCCGCGCTGGAAAGCCTCAAGGCCTCGGCGGTCGAGCTGATTCCGGCGCTGGCCGAGGCCGAGGTGGTCGGGCATTGGGCGGGTCTGCGGCCAGGTTCGCCGGAAGGGATTCCGTATATCGGCGCAGTGCCCGGATATGCCGGGTTATGGCTCAATTGCGGGCATTACCGCAACGGTTTGGTGCTGGCGCCGGCGTCGTGCCAGTTGTTTGCGGATGTAATGCTGGGGCGCGAGCCGGTTATCGATCCGGCGCCTTATGCACCGACCGGGCGAATCTAGTCCTTCAGGCAAAAGCACAGCCTATGGCGAGGGAGCTTGCTCCCGCTGGGGTGCGAAGCGGCCCAAAAAACAGACTGTGGACTTGCCAGCTTGGCGGCTGCTACACAACCGAGCGGGAGCAAGCTCCCTCGCCACAATGACCGGGTCGTCTATATAAAACGGCCTCAGTCCAGCCCCAGCTTTTTCAGCCTGTAACGCATCGACCGAAACGACAGGTTCAACCGTTGGGCCGCCGCTGTGCGGTTCCAGCGGGTTTCTTCGAGCGCCTGGAGAATCAGTTTGCGTTCGACGTTCTCCAGGTACTGCTCAAGATTGTCGATTTTCGTCAGGTCCGGCAATCCGGTTTCGGCGCTGCAGTTACCGTCAGTCAGGCGCAGGTCGCTGGCTTCGATCTGCTTGTTTTCGCACAGGGTGTACGCGCGTTCGAGCATGTTCTCCAGCTCGCGGACATTGCCCGGAAAACGGTAGTGCTTGAGTGCATCGAGGGCTTGCGGATGGAGATGGACGGCCGGCAAGCCACTGGCTGCCGCGAGACGCTTGAGCACATGACTGGCCAGCAGCTCAATGTCGTCACGGCGTTCGCGTAGCGGCGGGACGCGCAACTCGATTACATTCAGCCGATAGTACAAATCCTGCCGAAAGCGCCCGGCGGCCACTTCAGCGTCCAGATCCCTATGGGTGGCGCAGAGTATTCGCACATCGATGATGGTTTCCTGTTGTCCACCGATGCTGCGTACCGCCTTCTCCTGAATCGCGCGCAGCAATTTGACCTGCATCGCCAGCGGCAAATCAGCCACTTCGTCGAGAAACAGTGTCCCGCCGTTGGCCGCCTGGAACAGCCCGGGTTTGTCTTCGATGGCGCCGCTGAAACTGCCTTTGCGATGACCGAAAAACTCGCTTTCCATCAATTCGGACGGAATCGCCCCGCAGTTGACCGGTACAAACGGCTGGCTGCTGCGTGGACCTTGTTCATGAATCAGTCGGGCGACCAGTTCCTTGCCGCTGCCGGATTCGCCGCTGATGTACACCGGTGCCTGGCTGCGCGCCAGTTTGTCGATTTGCTTGCGCAGGCTGCGCATGGGCACTGAGTCGCCGAGCAACCGGCGATCGATGGCACTCGCAGCGTCGCCCGCGACGGGCAAGCGCAGGGCGCTGACTACCAGCTCCCGCAGCCGGGGGAGGTCTATCGGTTTGGTCAGGAAGTCGAAGGCCCCGGCTTTCAGCGCATTGATGGCGGTATCGAGGCTGCCATAAGCGGTGATCATCGCCACAGGCACGTAGGGATGGGTCAGCTGAATGTGCTGCACCAGCTCAAGGCCGGTACCGTCGGGCAATCGCATGTCGGTCAGGCACAGGTCGAACCGCTCTTTGGCCAGCAACGACTGCGCTTCGCCGACATTGCGCGCGCTTAGCGTGTCGAGTTTCATTCGGCCGAGGGTGATTTCCAGAAGTTCGCGTATATCCGGTTCGTCATCGACGATCAGGACTTTTTGCCGTGGGCTTGTCTTCAACTTTGTTTCCGTCCGTGAGCAAAGGTGATGCGAAAGCAGCCGCCGCCTTGGCGTGGTTTGAAGTCTAGGCGGGCCTGGTTGCTTTCGCACAGCTCACGGGACAGATAGAGGCCCAGGCCAGTGCCCTGGCTACTGGTGGTGTAGAAAGGCTCGAATAGATGCGCTTGCTGTTCCGCTGAAATGCCGGGGCCATTGTCCAGCACATCCAGGGTCGGAAGCTGGCTGTCGGGGTCGATAAACAGCGTGAGCCGGACCTCGGCCTGTTTGTGTACAAGGGCGCTGTGGCGCCAGGCATTGCGCAGCAGGTTATCGAGCACCTGAGTCAGTTGATCGGGGTCCATCAAGGTGGTGAAAGGCCCTGCGCCCATGCTCAGATGAATCTGCTGACGATCTGTCGCACGTTCGCGGACCGTTCGCACGAACTGCTCCAGCCACTGTTTCAAGTCGAGCCGTTGCGGCGCGGATTGCTGGCGCCGTGAAAGCTGCAGGACGTTTTCTATCACTCGGTTCATGCGTTGAGAGTGGTCTTGAATAATCTGCGTCAGACGCCGGTCGGCGCCCATCAGTTCCTCAGACTCGTTCAGCAACTGCRCCGCGTGGCTAATGGCACCTAACGGATTGCGGATTTCATGGGCAATGCCTGCGGTCAGCCGGCCCAGTGCTGCAAGCTTGAGTTGCTGGGCTTGTTGCGCGACCTGGGCGAGGTCTTCGAGAAATACCAGGGTCTGGCGTTGTTCGTTCAGGCCCAGCGCGATGAAGCTCGGTTGCAGTTCCAGGCCGGTACGGGCGACTTTCAGGCTTTGTGGGCGCAAGGTCGGGTTGTTGAACCAGAGTTGCAGGCGCTCGACCAGAGCTGTCGAATAATCGTCGATGAGCTGGCCGTCGAGGTGTGTCTGGCCAAACAGACTCAAGGCGCTGTGATTGGCCAACTGAACCCGGCGCTCACTGTCGAGTACCAGGATGCCGGTGCGCATGCGTTGCAGGATCAGCGCATTGAGCGCTTCCAGGCTGACCACCTCGCTGGCGCGCTGCTGGGCCAGACTCTCGCTGACCTCCAGTTGTCGGGTCAGGCCTTGCACCAGCAAGGCTGCAGCAAAGCACAGGGCGCCCAGAGTGCCGGCTTGCAAGTAGTGATTGGCGCCAGTCGGGTGGCTGCCGCTCAGGGAGAAAGTCAGGGAAATGATGCCAATGGCGGCGACTGCCGCGAGCAGCAGGCCGATGCGCCGGCGCAGCAGTGTGTTGCCGATCGCCACTGACACAATCAGCAGATTGCCGATGGCGCTGGGGACGCCACCTGCGGCATAGAACAGCACTGACAACAGCAGGATATCAACCAGCGTGAGGCCGAAGATCTGTGCGGGTTGTCTGGGGGTTCCCGCAAATACCACCAGCAGGATATTCAGAATCAGGTACAACCAGCTGCCGTTGCGCAACAGGTTGTCATTGGTGAATTCCAGCAACTGGTTGTCCATGTTGCTGGAAATCAACAGCACCAGAAGGAGGCCGATGCTTAAACGGTAGAGATGATAGAGGCGCAGCAGTCGCTGGGCCTGTTTGTCGCCGAGACTGGAGATCTCAGCGATCACGTGAGCTCGGGCCCTGCTCGAGGTGAGCCTGGCTGCAATACCACTGCTGTTGAAGGCTCAGCGCGCGGTCGCGTGGCAGGTGTACACCACAATGGGCGCAACGAACCATGGGCGGTGCATCGAGTTCGCTGGACGTATGGGAGGTTTCGTCTGGGCGCTTGAACTTGCGCCAGAACCATACTGCTGCAGCAATCAGGGCAATCCAGAACAGTAAACGAAGCATGATGAACCGCTTTGCAATGAATAATCCGGCAGTTTAGCCAAGGACTGGAGAAGCGCACAGCGCAATAAAACGCGGCCATAAAAAAGGGAGACTCGAAAGTCTCCCTTTTTGGTGCCCCAAGGTGTCAGTCGAACACACCGAAGGTCAGGCGGCTGAACCACGAGCGGTCGCTGCTTTTGCCTTCGGCCTCGTGCGGCTGTTCTTCAACCGCATCGCCCTCTTTAGGCTTGAGATCGGCAGGGATCGCGTCCTTGGCATCCTGGAACTGCTTCATCACGTCCTGGTTGGCGCGGGTTTCGCCCGGCGGCAGCGGTGGACGGGATTCGATCAGGCCCAGAGTGGCCTTGCTTATCCACGAACGGTTGTCGGCTTCGGCTACCCGTGGCACGAACTGGCCGTCGACCAGGGTCGGGTGGTTCGGGTAGTTGAGTTTCAGCGTTTCGAGGCTGGTATTGGCCAGTTCGTCCAGGTGCAGGCGCTGGTAGGACTCGACCATCACCGCCAGGCCGTCACCGACCGAAGGGGTTTCCTGGAAGTTTTCCACGACATAACGACCACGGTTGGCCGCTGCAACGTACGCCTGACGGGTCAGGTAGTAGTCGGCTACGTGAATCTCGTAGGACGCCAGCAGGTTGCGCAGATAAATCATGCGTTGCTTGGCGTCTGGCGCGTAGCGGCTGTTCGGGTAACGGCTGGTGAGCTGGGCGAACTCGTTGTAGGAGTCACGTGCTGCGCCCGGGTCACGCTTGGTCATGTCCAGCGGCAGGAAGCGCGCCAGCAGGCCGACGTCCTGGTCAAAGGAGGTCAGGCCCTTGAGGTAGTACGCGTAGTCTACGTTCGGGTGCTGCGGGTGCAGGCGGATAAAACGCTCGGCGGCAGACTTGGCAGCTGCCGGCTCGGCGTTCTTGTAGTTCGCATAAATCAGTTCGAGTTGAGCCTGATCAGCATAGCGGCCGAACGGATAACGCGATTCCAGAGCCTTCAACTTGGCGGTAGCGCTAGTATAGCTATTGTTATCCAGATCGTGCTGAGCCTGCTGGTACAGCTCGACCTCGCTCAGGTTTTCGTCGACGACTTCCTTCGATGAGCAAGCAGCGGTCAATGCGAGGATGGCGATCAGCAGCAGGTGTTTCACTTGCATGGCGGCTTGCGTCCCTATGACGGCCGCTGTCTTGGGCGGGGCCGTCCTGTTATGATGAGTGCCCCGTTGAAAAGCCTCGGGGCAAAAGACGCCGTATTTAACCACAAGCGCGCAGCCGAAACCAAAGGCTGTAGCCGACGCCTAGTCTGAGCATGTCCGATAAAATTGAACTTCGCGCAGAGGTGCCGTCCGAACTGGGCGGCCAACGCCTCGATCAAGTCGCCGCACAATTATTCGCTGAGCACTCGCGCTCGCGCCTTTCCGCCTGGATCAAAGACGGCCGCCTGACTGTGGATGGAGCGGTTATCCGCCCGCGAGACATCGTCCACGGCGGCGCCATCCTTGAACTCACTGCCGAGCAGGAAGCTCAGGGCGAATGGATCGCTCAAGACATCGAGCTGGACATCGTCTATGAAGACGACGACATCCTGGTGATCAACAAGCCTGCGGGCCTGGTGGTGCATCCTGCCGCCGGTCACGCCGACGGCACCTTGCTCAACGCCTTGCTGCACCACGTGCCGGACATCATCAATGTGCCGCGCGCCGGTATCGTGCACCGTCTGGACAAGGACACCACCGGTCTGATGGTGGTGGCCAAGACCATTCAGGCGCAGACGCAGCTGGTCACTCAGTTGCAGAGCCGCAGCGTCAGCCGGATCTACGAATGCATCGTGATCGGCGTGGTCACTGCCGGTGGCAAGATCAACGCGCCGATCGGTCGCCACGGCCAGCAACGCCAGCGCATGGCAGTGATGGAAGGTGGCAAGCAGGCGGTCAGTCACTACCGCGTGCTCGAGCGTTTCCGCTCCCACACTCATGTGCGGGTCAAGCTGGAAACCGGTCGTACGCACCAGATTCGCGTGCACATGGCCCACATCAACTTCCCGTTGGTCGGAGATCCCGCCTACGGCGGTCGCTTCCGTATTCCGCCGGCAGCCAGTGTGACCATGGTTGAATCGCTGAAACATTTCCCGCGTCAGGCGCTGCATGCGCGTTTCCTGGAACTGGATCATCCGACCACCGGTAAGCGCATGAGCTGGGAGTCGCCACTGCCGGACGATTTCGTCTGGTTGCTGTCGTTGCTCAAGCAAGACCGTGAGGCGTTCATCGGATGATGGACTGGCTGATTCCTGACTGGCCCGCGCCGGCCCGGGTAAAAGCCTGCGTCACCACCCGGGCGGGCGGCGTCAGTCTGGCGCCGTTCGACAGCCTCAATCTGGGCGATCACGTCGACGACAACCCTGAAGCGGTTGCCGAGAACCGCGGTCGCCTCACCGATCATTTCTCTATTCAACCGGCCTGGTTGCAACAGGTTCACGGGGTTACCGTGGCCTATGCCGACCCGACTGCCGTGGCGACGGCCGATGCCAGCTGGACGGCCACACCGGGAATCGCCTGCACGGCAATGACGGCGGACTGCCTGCCAGCGTTGTTCTGTGATCGCGCCGGCACCCGTGTCGCCGCAGCGCACGCCGGTTGGCGCGGTCTGGCGGCGGGCGTGCTGGAGGCCACCGTCGAAAGCCTGGCCGTAGACCCTGCCGAGGTACTCGTCTGGCTTGGCCCGGCCATTGGTCCGAAAGCCTTCGAAGTCGGGCCGGAAGTTCGCGAAACCTTTGTCCGGCAGCTCCCGGAAACCGATCAGGCCTTCGTTCCGAGCCATAACGCCGGCAAGTTCATGGCCGACATCTATACGCTGGCGCGCCTGCGCCTGGCAGCCTGCGGTGTTACTGCGGTTTACGGTGGTGGTTTCTGCACCGTGACCGATCCACGCTTCTTCTCTTACCGCCGCAGTCCGCGCACCGGTCGGTTTGCCTCCCTGGTTTGGCTGGAACGCTAGACTTTTCTGATCTGCGTCAATCAAACGCTGCTTGAATCTTCCAGAATCGACCGCATCTAGTGGGGTATCTGGCAGGTTTCTCTATTTAGGTGTGTCCATCGCTCCGGCCTGCTCAAAGGAAGGTGACCAATGCGTATAGACCGTTTAACCAGTAAATTGCAGTTAGCCTTGTCCGATGCCCAATCCCTGGCTGTCGGCCTCGACCATCCGGGTATTGAACCTGCGCACCTGATGCAAGCGCTGCTGGAGCAGCAGGGCGGCTCGATCAAGCCGTTGCTGATGCAAGTCGGTTTTGACATCAACAGCCTGCGCAAAGAGTTGAGCAAAGAGCTCGACCGTCTACCAAAAATCCAGAATCCCACCGGCGACGTGAACATGTCGCAGGACTTGGCGCGTCTGCTCAACCAGGCCGATCGTCTGGCTCAACAGAAGGGTGACCAATTCATCTCCAGCGAGCTGGTGCTGCTTGCCGCCATGGACGAGAACAGCAAGCTCGGCAAGTTGTTGCTCGGTCAGGGCGTGAGCAAGAAAGCCCTGGAAAACGCGATCAACAACCTGCGTGGCGGCGAAGCGGTGAATGACGCCAACGTCGAGGAATCGCGTCAGGCACTGGACAAATACACCATTGACCTGACCAAGCGCGCCGAAGAAGGCAAGCTTGATCCGGTGATCGGCCGTGACGACGAGATTCGCCGGACCATCCAGGTGCTGCAGCGCCGCACCAAGAACAACCCGGTGCTGATCGGTGAGCCTGGCGTGGGTAAAACCGCCATCGCCGAAGGCCTGGCCCAACGCATCATCAACGGCGAAGTGCCGGATGGCCTGAAAAGCAAACGCTTGCTGTCGCTGGACATGGGCGCGCTGATTGCCGGTGCCAAGTACCGTGGCGAGTTCGAAGAGCGCCTGAAATCCCTGCTTAACGAGCTGTCGAAGCAGGAAGGCCAGATCATCCTGTTCATCGACGAACTGCACACCATGGTCGGCGCCGGTAAAGCCGAAGGCTCGATGGACGCCGGCAACATGCTCAAACCGGCCCTGGCCCGTGGCGAGCTGCATTGCGTCGGCGCGACCACGCTCAACGAGTATCGCCAATATATCGAGAAGGACGCGGCCCTTGAGCGGCGCTTCCAGAAGGTCCTGGTGGACGAGCCGAGCGAAGAAGACACCATCGCGATCCTGCGTGGCCTGAAAGAGCGCTACGAGGTTCACCACAAGGTGGCGATCACCGATGGCGCGATCATTGCGGCGGCCAAGTTGAGTCATCGCTACATTACTGACCGTCAGTTGCCGGACAAGGCCATCGACCTGATCGACGAAGCGGCCAGCCGCATTCGCATGGAGATCGACTCCAAGCCGGAAGTGCTGGATCGTCTGGAGCGGCGTTTGATTCAACTGAAGGTTGAATCCCAGGCGCTGAAGAAAGAAAGCGACGAAGCGGCGAAGAAGCGTCTTGAAAAGCTTCAGGAAGAAATCGTTCGTCACGAGCGCGAGTACTCGGACCTTGAAGAAATCTGGAATTCGGAAAAAGCCGAAGTGCAGGGTTCTGCGCAGATCCAGCAGAAAATCGAACAGTCCCGCCAGGAACTGGAAGCTGCCCGCCGCAAAGGCGACCTTAACCGCATGGCCGAGTTGCAGTACGGGGTGATCCCGGACCTGGAACGCAGCCTGCAAATGGTCGACCAGCACGGCAAGAGCGAAAACCAGTTGCTGCGCAGCAAGGTGACTGAAGAAGAGATCGCCGAAGTCGTGTCGAAATGGACCGGTATTCCGGTGTCGAAAATGCTCGAAGGCGAGCGCGACAAACTGCTGAAGATGGAAAGCCTGCTGCACCAACGCGTGATTGGTCAGAACGAAGCCGTGGTGGCGGTGGCCAACGCTGTGCGCCGTTCGCGTGCCGGGTTGTCCGACCCGAATCGCCCAAGCGGTTCGTTCATGTTCCTCGGCCCGACCGGTGTCGGTAAAACCGAGTTGTGCAAAGCCTTGGCCGAATTCCTCTTTGATACCGAAGAGGCGATGGTGCGGATCGACATGTCCGAGTTCATGGAGAAACATTCCGTGGCGCGGCTGATCGGTGCTCCACCGGGCTACGTGGGCTACGAGGAGGGCGGTTACCTGACCGAGGCGGTGCGTCGCAAGCCGTATTCGGTGATCCTCCTGGACGAGGTCGAGAAGGCCCATCCGGACGTGTTCAACGTGCTGCTGCAAGTGCTGGAAGATGGCCGTCTGACCGACAGTCACGGGCGTACCGTGGATTTTCGCAATACGGTGATCGTCATGACCTCCAACCTGGGTTCGGTACAGATCCAGGAACTGGTCGGTGATCGTGAGGCGCAACGTGCGGCGGTGATGGATGCAGTGTCGACGCATTTCCGTCCGGAGTTCATCAACCGGATCGACGAAGTGGTGATCTTCGAGCCATTGGCACGGGATCAGATTGCCGGCATTACCGAGATCCAGTTGGGTCGCCTGCGCAGCCGTCTGGCCGAGCGCGAGCTGAAACTGACGCTGAGCAGCGAGGCGCTGGATAAGTTGATTGCGGTGGGTTACGACCCGGTCTACGGTGCACGGCCGCTCAAACGAGCGATCCAGCGCTGGATCGAGAACCCGTTGGCACAGCTGATTCTGGCTGGCACTTTCCTGCCAGGCACCACCGTGACGGCCACCGTTGCGAACGACGAAATCGTTTTCAACTGACCGTTCGCAGCTCGGTAATGAAGGAGGCCCCGCATCGCGGGGCCTTTTTTTTCTTAGGGTGTTGAACTGTAAGGAAAAGGCTTGTAAAGTGCGCCCCGCAGTAAGTCACCCCAGCGGTTTCTTCTCCCCAAGGAGAAATCTGAAATAAGTTGCAAATCATTGTCTTGAAAGCAATTTAGGGGGTTGACAGAGGTGCTTAAGATTGTAAAATAGCGCGCCTCAGACACACGAACGCAGCGATGCGAACGGGTCGAAGAGGTGAAGCAAGCTTCACAGTTGTAATTGAAATATGTAGTTCCGTGATAGCTCAGTCGGTAGAGCAAATGACTGTTAATCATTGGGTCCCAGGTTCGAGTCCTGGTCACGGAGCCAATTTCAAACCGGGGTATAGCGCAGTCCGGTAGCGCGCCTGCTTTGGGAGCAGGATGTCAGGAGTTCGAATCCCCTTACCC
>NZ_JBFTMM010000028.1:0-103471 GCF_056396945.1 Pseudomonas sp. 05N432
GGGTGCGCGGGGTGGGTGCAGGCGGTGAGGAGTGTGTTGAATGGGCGAAAGCAATCGCGAGCAGGCTCGCTCCCACAGGGGTTCTATGTCGACCTCATTACCGAAGTCAACGCAGTTCCAATGTGGGAGCGAGCTTGCTCGCGATAAGGTCCGCAGGACCTTCCAGCAATCTCAGAGCCGGCCGTATTCCCGCGCCGTACGATCTACCGCGCGCAAGGTTTTGCCGACCAGTTCATCCACTTCTTCACGCGTGGCAATCAGTGCCGGAGCCATGATCATCCGGCCGAGTGTGGAGCGAATGATCACCCCTTCTTCGAAGCCAATCGTGCGGCAGCGCCAGGCGATGTCGTTCTCGTTGGCGAAGCGTTTGCGGCTGGTTTTGTCCTCGGCCAACTGCAAGGCCGCGACCATACCCACGCCCTGGATATCACCGACCAACGGGTGATTGCCGAACACTTCGCGCAGGCACTTTTGCAGGTACGGGCCGATGTCGTCCTTGACCCGCGTGACCACACCTTCATCGCGCAAGGCCTTGAGGTTGGCAATCGCCACTGCCGCCGCCACCGGGTGCCCGGAATAGGTCAGGCCATGAGCGAATACCCCGCCCTGCTCCACCAACACCTGGGCCATTTTTTTCGACAGAATCAGCCCGCCCATGGGGATGTAGCCCGAGGTCAGGCCCTTGGCAATGGACAAGGTGTCGGGCTCGAAACCGAAGTGCTCGTGGGCGAACCATTCACCGGTGCGCCCGAAGCCGCCGATCACTTCATCGGCACACAGCAGCACATCGTATTTACGGCAGATCCGCTGAATTTCCGGCCAGTAACTCTCTGGCGGAAAGATCATCCCGCCAGCGCCTTGGAACGGTTCGGCGATGAAACCGGCGACCTTATCGGCACCCAGTTCAAGAATCTTCTCTTCGAGTTGCTGCGCTGCTCGCAGACCAAACTCGGCGGGCGTGAGGTTGCCTTCATGGGCGAAAAAGTACGGTTCGTCGATGTGCGCAATGTCTGGAATCATCCCGCCCATTTCGTGCATGAACTTCATCCCGCCCAGCGCCGTCGCGGCCAGGGTCGAGCCGTGGTAACCGTTCCAGCGGCCGATCATGACTTTCTTCTCGGGCTTGCCGAGGATTGTCCAGTAGCGCCGTACCGTGCGGATCAGCACCTCGTTGGCCTCGGAGCCGGAGTTGGTGTAGATCGCGTGGCTGTAGTGCCCCGGCAGCAAGCTGAACAGCAGTTCGGAGAGCTCGATCACCTGCGGGTGGGTGGTGTGGAAAAACATGTTGTAGTACGGCAACTGCTCCAGTTGCTGGCTCGCCGCAGCCGCCAGGTCCTTGCGCCCGTAACCGAGGTTGGTGCACCACAGCCCGGACATGCCATCCAGATAACGCCGACCGTCGTTGTCCCACAGATGCAGGCGGTCGCCACGGACCATCACCCGTGGCCCTTCGTCGTTGAGGGCTTTCTGATCGACGAACGCGTGGATGTGATGCGCAGCATCGGCGGCCTGGTAGTCGCGGGTTTCACGTGGGGTGGTCATCGCCAGTTCTCCGTTTTTATTGTCAGCGCAGTTGAAACCAGGTGGTCTTCAACTGGGTGTATTTATCGAATGAGTGCAGCGACAGGTCGCGACCAAAACCGGACTGCTTGCCGCCACCAAAAGGCACCGTTACGTCGAGCGCATCGACGCTATTGACTGACACCGTCCCGGCGCGCAATTGACGCGCCACGCGGTGGGCGCGGTTGAGGTCGTCGGTCCACAGTGACGCGGCTAGACCATAGACGCTGTCGTTGGCCAGTTGCAGTGCGCAGGCTTCGTCATCGAACGCCGTGACCGCCAATACCGGGCCAAACACTTCGTCGCGAAACAGCGGCATGTCCGCCGTCACACCAGTAAAAATCGTCGGCTGAATGAAGTTGTCCGAGCCGTTGAAAATCGACTGCCGACCGCCGCACACACGCTTCGCACCCTGGCGTTCAGCCTGCTGGATGAATTTCATGATTCGCGCCGTTTGCCGGCTGTCGACTATCGCCCCAGCCGTACTCGACGGGTCCAGCGGATCGCCCGGCTGCCAGCGCTCGACCTGGACCTTGAGGCGCTCGACAAACTCATCATGGATCGAGCGTTCCACCAGCAGCCGCGAGTTGGCGGAGCAGACTTCGCCCTGATTGAAGAAGATCCCGAACGCGGCTTTCTGCGCCGCCAGGTCGAGGTCCTGACAGTCGGCGAACACCAGATTGGCGCTCTTGCCGCCGCACTCCAGCCACACCTGTTTGAGGTTCGACTGCGCCGAGTACTGCATGAAATATTTGCCGACTTCAGTCGATCCGGTGAACACCAGGCAATCGATGTCCGGGTGCAAACCCAAGGCCTTGCCGGCCTGTTCACCGAGGCCCGGCAGCACGTTGAGCACGCCTGCCGGTACACCCGCTTCCAGCGCCAGTTCGCCCAGACGCAAGGCGGAGAATGGCGATTGCTCGGCCGGCTTGAGGATCACCGAATTGCCGGCGGCCAGCGCTGGTGCAAGTTTCCAGGCGGCCATGTCCAGCGGAAAATTCCACGGCACCACCGCGGCCACCACGCCAAGGGCTTCGCGGGTGATGGTCGCCAGCACGTTCTGCGCACTCGGCGCAATCTGGTCGTAGAGTTTGTCGAGGCTTTCGGCGTACCAGCGAAACACCCCGGCGGCGCCCGGCACGTCGATGGTGTAGGCGTCCATCACCGGTTTGCCCATGTTCAGCGAATCGAGCAGCGCCAGTTCTTCGCGGTTGGCCATGATCAGCTCGGCCAACCGCAGCAGCACCTGTTTACGCTCACTGGGTGAACGCGCCGACCACACGCCCGACTCAAACGCCTGTCGCGCGCTGATCACCGCTGCATCGACGTCTTCATTACCGCAAGCCGCCACCTCGGCGAGAACAGCGCCAGTAGCCGGGTTGATCGCGGTAAAGGTTTGCCCGGACTGCGCCGGCCGCTGGTTGCCCTCAATCAACGCCTGCCTACGAAACTGCAGTGCGGCGGCCTGGCCTTGCCAATATTCAAGCTCGAACACGTTCGGATGCTCCTTGGACTTTTTATTGTGCAATCGATGGTGGCTCAGGCGGCTGCCGGGGAAAAATAGTAAATATGTGGTCGCAGGCCATGAAAAAACTGGGCAGCCAAACTCCCCGCGTGCGCGCCATGTGGTTATTGTTCAAGCACAACAAAACCGTCGCCGCAGTGGATAAGGGCGGTGCGCAAATTGCTTGGGTTCAACGGTCAAGACTGGCGTCGAACCCATCCACCCCGAGGTTTGCTGTGGCTGCCTACAATCTGCGTCAATTGAAGTACTTCATTACCACCGTCGAGTGCGGCAGCGTCGCCGAGGCTTCGCGGAAGCTGTACATCGCCCAGCCGTCGATTTCCACGGCGATCAAGGGTCTGGAAAACAGCTTTGGCGTGCAGTTGCTGATTCGTCACCACGCCCAGGGCGTTTCCCTGACACCCAGCGGCGCACGCTTCTACCGCAAGGCTCAGGAGCTGCTGCGCATGGCCAAGGAGTTCGAACAGAACGCCCTGGCCGACAACGACGTGGTGTCCGGGCAGATCGATATCGGCTGCTTTGAAACGGTCGCGCCGTTGTACCTGCCGCAATTGATTGCCGGGTTCTCGGCGCTGTATCCGGGGGTGGAAATCCGCATCCGCGACGGCGAGCAGCAAGAGCTGGTACAGAACCTGACCTCGGGCGCTTTCGATCTGGCGATCCTCTACGAGCACGACCTGGACGCCACCATCGAAACCGAACCACTGATGCCGGCGCAACGGCCTTACGCGCTGCTGCCGGCCGATCATCGTTTTGCCCAGCAAGCGCAAGTGTCCCTGCGTGACCTGTGCCTGGAACCAATGATTCTGCTCGACGTGCAGCCGAGCCGGACCTACTTCGTCAGTTTGTTTGAAGAACTTGGCCTGACGCCCAGAATCGCTTTCAGCTCGCCGTCGATCGAGATGGTGCGCGGGATGGTTGGCCAGGGTTTCGGCTTTTCGATTCTGGTCACCCGGCCGCATTCGGAATGCACCTATGACGGGCAGAAAGTGGTGTGCGTCGACATTGTCGAAGACGTCACCGGTTCGGGGTTGGTGGCGGCCTGGCTCAAACGTGGGCAACTGACCAAACCGGCGCAGTTGTTTGCCGATTATTGCCGGGAGCAACTGACCGCCAAGGCCCGTCCCTGATCGCTGGTCGTTACACCAACAAGCCCAATTCCTTGGCCCGAGCCACGGCCTGGGTGCGGCGTTCGACACCGAGTTTGCTGTTGATGTGGCTGGCGTGGGTTTTGACGGTATGCAGCGAGATGAACAGCTGATCGCTGATTTCCTGATTCGAGCAGCCTTGGGCGATCAATTGCAGGACTGCCTGTTCGCGGACGCTGAGGGCTTCACCGGGGTGCTGCGGCTCAACCGTCTCGCGGGCAGCGGCTTGGGGCAAGCGCTCGATCAGGCTCTCACGCAGGGCACCGGCCGGACACTGCGCCAGTTGCTCACGCAACCAGTCCGGGTGATCGCGCAGTAACCCGCCAAAAGGTTGCAGCACGCCACCGGCCGCCGCCTCGAAGGCCTGCCCCAACGCCTGACGCGCTTCAGGTTCACGGCCATTATTCAGTAGCAGTGCCACCTTCTGACTCAACGCCATCACGCTGAGCATCTGCCTTCCGGTCTTCTGCCCATGTTCCAGCAGTGCGTTCAGCCGCCCTTCCGCCAGCATCGGCTGCCCCTGGATGGACTCCAGCAGCGCTTGTTGCAATTCGATGTGCAGCGGCATTTGCGGATGAAACTCCGGTGGTGCCGCGGCGTGCTCGCCGTTGTAGGTCTGACCGAGTCGCGCCAGCCAGGCTTCGGCCAGATCGGTGCGCCCCTGAGCCAGCCACAGCTCGCATTTCACCAGCGTGATCATCGCCAGGTAGTAAATCGGCGGCACGTCCCAGATGTGCATCAGCCGTTCGGCCTCGGCCAGTTCGGCAAACGCCCGGGCGAACTCGCCGTTGCAGCCTTCAAGCTTGGCGATCACACAATGACCGATCAGCACGCTGATATCGCGACAGGCCCGCGCTTCGTTCAACCCCGTCCGCAATCGCGCCAGCCCGGTTTCGGGTTGCAGGAGCAGGGTCAGCAGAAAACCTTCATACAAGGTCAGGCGCGCGCGAATCGCATACAGCCGCTGCGACGATAGACCCTGCAAACGTTGCTGGCCCTGATGCACTTCATCCAGCGAGCGAAGAATTTCCCCGCGCGCTTGCAGCACCCGTGCGCGGTCGTAATGGGCCAGCGCCTCGAACAGCGGATTACCGACCCGTTGCGCCAGCTCCAGCGACTCACGGTTCAAACCCCGGGCGCGCCACAGGTCCGCGTCGGCGATCGCCAGGTTGGACAAGGTCGACAGGCACATCAAGCGCTGCCCGTAGCGTTTGTGCGGCAGGCTCTCCAGCGCTTCGGTGCAATACAGCAGCGTCAGTTCACGCTGGCCGCGACCACGAGCGATGATCCCGCTGAGCGCCAGCCACTGCGCCAGCATGGATTTCTGCGCGGTGGCCGACGGTGCCGGCAGGAAGCGACTCAAGTGATTGGCCAACTCTTCAGCCGCATCAAGCTGGCAGGCCAGACCCAGCGCCCAGCTGTACAGCACGATCAGTCGCGGGGTGCTGATCAGCAGGCTGTCGGGCAAGTCCATTTTCCAGCGCAGCAGCATGCCGACGTTCTGTTCGGCCAGCAGTTGTTCTTCGGAAAGGTTCTGTACCAGGTTCGCCGCTACATCCAGGTGCCCGGCGCGCAATGCCTGCTCTACCGCTTCATCGAGCAAACCCTGGGCGTTGAACCAGCGGCAGGCGCGCAGGTGCAGGCTGGCGGTGGGCACCATGGCATTGGCGGTCGGCCGACTGCGCAACAGGTCGGAAAACAGATGGTGATAACGGTACCAATGACCGTGCTCGTCGAGCGGCACCAGGAACACTTGATGGGACAGCAGAAAGCGCAGGATCTCGGCGCTGTCATGGGCTTCGCGCACCGCATCGCAGAGCTCGCTGCAGAAGCGCTCTTGCGGTGCGGTGTCGTACAGAAACGACTGCACTTCGGCGGGCAGGCAATCGATGACTTCTTCAAGCAAATAGTCGCGTATCAAGCCCTCGCCACCGTGCAGCGGCTGCGGCAACGCGCCGCCATTGCGCGCTTCAGAGGCGGCCAGCAACCAGAAACGCAGCCCCGCGACCCAACCTTCGCTGCGCTGGATCAAACTCTCCAGCGCCTCGCCGCGCAATGAGCTGCTGTGTCGATCCAGCAGGGTCAGGGATTCGTCGTGGGTCAGGCGCAGGTCCTGTTCGCTCAGCTCAAGCAATTGCCGCGACAGGCGCAAACGCGCCAGGTGCCAGTCGGGACGCTGGCGACTGGTCACCAGCACCAGCAGGCCATCGGGTAAGTGATTGAGGAAAAATTGCAGGCAGCGATCGAGCACCGGGCCCTGGGCCAGATGGTAGTCATCCAGAACCAGCAGCAACGGCGTGCTCGGTGACAGGTGAATGGCCAGCTCATCGAGCAGCCCGTCCAGCCATTCTTCGAAGGCGAACGGTTGATGGCGTTGACGCATTTTCAGCAGGCCGAGGGCCTGGCTGCCTAGCTGTGGAAAATAGTTTTGCAGGCCGTCAAGCAACCGTTCGAGGAAACGTCCGGGGTCATTGTCGCGCGGGCTCAACCCCAGCCAGAGACTTTGCCAATGCGCCGGCAGGCTCTGACAGAACTCTACCGCCAATGAGCTTTTACCGAACCCCGCCGGCGCGCTGACCAGCAGCAATCGCCCCTGCAACCCGGCGCTCAGCCGCTCGCACAGACGAGGCCGCAGCACATAGCTGTCGGGCAAGGGGGGCCGGTAAAACCGCCCTTCCAGCACAGGCATTGCCGCGCCGGATGGCCTTTGGATTCGGAACAGGTCAGTCATAGCCAACTCTTGTTTAGGTGCTGTTGTCGGCATTGCAGATGTCCGCAGACTAGCGGTAAACCGGAGCGGATTGAAGGTTCCTGCTACAAATGGCTACAAAAAGACTACGAACTAAAGTTGCGGGGCTGGTGATGCACCGATCTTTTTTCGAGACAAAAAAAACGCCCCGAACCAGTCGGGGCGTTTTTCGAGGATGCGGCCTCGGTGTTACGACACGTTAGCGAACACCGTCCTGAGCCAGTGCAGCCGGGGTGAAATCACTGGTGCTGGCGGTAAAGCCGAAGTCATACGCACGTTTCTCTTCGTTCTTCATCCCCAGTGCCAGATAGCGCCCGGACTGCAGGTCGTAGAGGGTTTCCAGGGCATACCACGGCACTTGCTGGTCGTAGTAGTTCTCGGCATGCGCCTCAGCCACACGCCAGAGTTGACCACGGCCGTCGTAGTGATCGATGACCGCGGCTTGCCAGGTGTCTTCGTCAATGTAGAAGTCACGCTTGGCATAAATGTGGCGCTGACCTTCCTTCAGGGTCGCAACCACATGCCAGACGCGACGCAGTTCGTAACGCGCCAGGTCCTGGTTGATATGACCGGCCTTGATGATTTCGTCGTACTTGAGCGCCGGCGAGTCGAGCTTGTAGCTGTCGGAGGCGATGTACATCTCTTTCTTGCCTTCGAGCTTCCAGTCGTAACGATCCGGAGCACCGTTGTACATGTCCAGGTTATCGGAAGTACGCAGGCCATCGGCAGCGGTACCCGGGCCGTCATAGGACACTTGCGGGGCACGACGCACACGACGCTGACCGGCGTTGTAGACCCACGCCGAACGCGGTTCCTTCACCTGGTCGAGGGTTTCATGCACCAGCAGCACGCCACCGGCCAGACGCGCCGGCGCGGTCACTTTCTGCTTGAAGTAGAACAGGATGTTGCCCGGGTTTTTCGGGTCGTAATCCTTCATCTTGTCGCGGAACACGAACTGGTCCTGGAAGTACACCAGGCTGTAGGAGCCGTTCGGTTGCGGCGTGGCCTGGGTCACCAGACGGGTCACGCTGCCACCGCGATAGCGGGTGATGTGGTTCCAGATGACTTCGACGCCGCTTTTCGGAATCGGGAACGGCACGGCGGTTTCGAAGTTTTCCAAGCCGTTGCCGCCGGACACCAGGTTGGTGTTGGTGGCGTTCTTCTTGATGGCGGCGAACACCTGATCCGGCACGGTCGCGCCGCGATGAGACGGGTAAACCGGCATTTTGAAGGTGTCCGGGTAACGCTTGAACATCGCGTATTGGCCCGGCGCCAGTTTGTCTTTGTACTGGTCGACGTTTTTCGCGGTGATGGTGAACAGAGGTTGCTCACTGGCATACGGGTTGGACAGGAAACCCTTGCTGTCGACGGTGCCGGCGTTTTTCGGCATGGGTTTCCAGGCCGGGATCGAGCCATCGGCATTGCCTGCCATTTCCGCACCCATTGGCGTCAGGCTCTTGCCCAACTTGTCCGCTTCAGCAGCCGGAACCGCTGCCATGACTGCGGTCGCCAGCAGCGAAAGCCCGAGGACACCCGCTTGCAACAGACTTTTGGTTACTTTCATATTCTTGTTCGTCCTGAAGATGCAGTGCTTAGAAGTTCACGCCGACGCTGAGCGCAACGAAGTCGCGATCATCCACGGTGCTGTACTTGCCGCCAAAGAAGTTGGTGTACGCGAGGCTCGCGGTGTAGGTGTTCTGGTACTCGGCATCGAGACCCAGGCTGACCGCTTTGCGACCTTCCTCGAAGTTGCCGCCAGGGCCTGGCGAGTAACCGCTGACGTCATGGGACCAGGCGACGTTGGGCTTGAGGTTCACGCCGGCGAAGACGTCCGGGTATTCCCAGATGGCGCGTGCGCGGTAGCCCCAGGAGTTGGCAGTGGTGAAACCGTCGCTATTGCAGTTGGTACTACGGTTGTTCGTCGCAGCGCCTGCCCCGGCACCGTTGATGGTGGAGGTGTTAAGGATCTGCGAGCAGGTGTCCAGAGCACCCGTGGCGGGCAGTTCGCCTGGGCCGAAGACCGGATCGCGGCCATAACGGACATCGGACTTGCTTTCCAGGCCACCGACGTGAGTCAGTCCGACTTCACCCACCACGGTCAGACGCTGGGCGCCCATGACCTGATCGAAGAAGTGCGTGAAGGTGGTCTGGATCTGGGTGATTTCCTTGCGGCGATAGCCGTGCAGGTCTTCCCCAGGAACACCCTGGAGCAGCGAAGCATTGGTCAGCGCGCCCCCCAGCGGACGAACACCGGCGAACAGGATATCGGTGGAGTTCAACTGCACCGGCGCATTCGGCCGGTAGCTGATCTCACCGCTCCACGCCGTACCGGTAGGCAGGGTGGTGGAGAAGCTCAGACCGTAGAGGCGGATGTCTTCCGGGTACTCGACGAAGTACTGCGAGTTACCCGCGACCAGCAGCGGACCGAGGGCCTGGAACGGCCCCGGCAATGCCTTGACACCGTTATAGATCGACTGCGGAGCACCGGTAGCACTGAAGATCGGTGCACGGCTGTGGTAGTTCATGAAGTAGGCACCGAACTCGGTGTCCAGCGGATCGAACATGTACTTGAAGGCCGCGCCCCACTGGCCGCTATTGCTCGCCTCGCGGTCTTGCCCGCGACGCACCAGTACACCCTCTTCGTTGACGTTGACACCGTTCGCAGCCAATGGCCCCAAGGCGATGGGCGGGATGGTCGAGCGCTTGTTCAGCACGCGCAGATTGTCCGTGCAACCGTTGGCAATGATGTCTGGCTGGGAGAAGAACGTGCCGCAGTTGTCGACAACGGTCTGGTCCCAACCAATCTGGTAGAACGCTTGGGCCGACAGGTTCTCGGTCAGGCTTTGCGAGATGTAGAACATGTTGACCGGGATCAGGCCTTCCTTGATCTCGGCACCCGGGCGACGGAATGCGGACACGTCGATCGGGTTGATCGAGTTGATGCCGCCACCGATGAAGGTACTTTCACCCCAGTTGACCACCTGTTTGCCCAAGCGCACGGAACCCGGCTCATCGGCAATGGAGTAGTTGTGATAGACGAAGGCGTCGAGGATTTCCCCACCCGACGACTTGGCGCCTTCCTTGCGTCCGTCATTGCTGACGTTCTTGAATTCCAGGTCCTGGTTTTGCAGCGCGAAGTCGTACCAGTATTTACCGCGCACGAAGACGCCGGTATCACCGTATTTCAGTTCAAGGTCATGGATGCCCTTGAAGATTTTCGAAAAGGCTTGCCCGCTCTTGAAGTTCAAGTGACCGTCATCGGAGGTCTGGGACAGGCCCTTGCCACCATTGTTGACACCAATCAGGTTCTTGTTCGGCTGTTGGGTGGACACACTCATGCCCAGGGAGAGGGACGAGTCGAACTGACCTTCGATTTCACCGACGTTGAAACTGACGCCGAAGGCAGGCCCGGCGAGCGTAGAGGCGAGACTGACTGCCAGAGGCAGTTTTGCCCGGCGCCAGAACTGGTTTATTGATGTCATCGACGCTACTCCATGTGCTTTTATTGTTATGGCATTGAGCACTTCTAAAAACGCTCTGAATAACGGGGAGCCCATGTCGTCCCGAAGTCATTCAAAGTTGCATCGCCCCGTTTTGTGCGTTTGCCCCGTTCTTAAAAATCCTTGAGCGGACTATAGCCAGCAGGTAGTACTGCTTGATCCCTCTAAAGTGTGATTTGCAGCCCCCACCACTCTGGAACAGTCCTGTTGCCAATCCGACAGATGTCGGCCCGGCAAGGATGGCTGAAAATTCTGAATAAACAAGCCAAGCGCTTGCTTGGTGGGCTTGCCGGGCCCTTTCGGGCCCGGCAAAGGACGCTTACAGCGTCGAAAGGAAGGTGCTGTTGCTGGCTTGCCATTGTGCGATGTCGACGCGGATACGCTTCTTGTCGAGCTTGCCGACACTGGTCTTGGGAATTTCAGTAACAAGGGCGATCTGGCTCGGGATGGCCCACTTGCTCAGGTGCCCCAGCTCGACGAAAGGCTTGAGGTGTTCCTTGAGTTCCCGGGCGCCTATCGCATGGCCTTCACGGAGCACCAGCAAGGCAAACGGGCGTTCGCCCCATTGCGGGTCAGGGATACCGACCACTGCTACTTCGCGTACCCCCGGATGGCGGCTGATCAGGTCTTCGAGGTCCAGGGAGGAAATCCACTCGCCACCGGTCTTGATCACGTCCTTGATCCGGTCACGGATGTCGATCACCCCCATGCTGTCCAGGGTCGCCACATCGCCCGTGTGCAGCCAGCCCCCGGCCCAGAGCTCTTTGCCCTTCTCGGGTTCATTGAAATAACCTTCGGTGAGCCACGGCGCACGCAGCACCAGTTCGCCCTGGGACTCGCCATCGGCCGGCAGGAAGTTGCCATCAGCGTCAATGATCGCCGCTTCCACCAAGGGACCCGGCACGCCGGCCTTGATGCGATACGTGGTGCGTTCGTCTTCGGTGCCGGCCATCAGTTCATCGTTGAGGTGAGCGCAGGACACCAGCGGGCCGGTTTCCGACATGCCATAGGCGGCAGTCAACTGAATGCCCTTGGCCTTGGCCGCTTCGTACAGCGCGCGGTTCAGGGCGCTGCCGCCGATGACGATTTTCCAGCCGCCGAAATCCGTGCCTTGCGCGGACTTGGCGTTGAGGACCATTTGCAGGATGGTCGGCACGCAATGGGAAAAGCTGACCTTTTCCTTGCGCCACAACTCCACCAGGTATTCCGGGTCGTAGCGGCCGGGGTAAACCTGCTTGAGCCCAAGCATGGTCGCCACGTACGGCAAGCCCCAGGCATGCACGTGGAACATCGGGGTAATCGGCATGTACACGTCGTTGGTGCCCAGCAGGCGCACGCTGTCGATGCTGCCCATGATTGTCGACACACCCATGGTGTGCAGCACCAGCTGCCGATGGGTGAAATACACGCCCTTGGGATTGCCGGTGGTGCCGGTGGTGTAGAAGGTGGTCGCCACCGAGTTTTCGTCGAAATCTTCGAAGGTGTACTGGGTGCTCGCGGCAGCCAGCAGTTGCTCGTACTCGCCGACCAGGTTGGGCAGGTCGGCGGTTTTTTCCGGCAGATCGGTGAGCAGCAGGGTTTTCTCGACCGTGGTCAGGTGCCCGGCAAGCGCCTGGTACAGCCCGACGAACTCGCTGTTGACCAGCACGAAGCGGTCCTCGGCGTGATTCATGGTGTAGAGAATCTGTTCGGGCGACAGGCGCACGTTAATGGTGTGGATCACCGCACCGATCATCGGGATGGCAAACATGCATTCGAGGTAGCGATGGCTGTCCCAATCCATCACGGCCACGGTATCCCCGGCCTTGACCCCGGCCGCCGTGAGCACGTTGGCCAGCCGCGCGACACGCTCGATGAGGGTCGGGTAGCTGTAGCGCAACTGGTCGCGGTAGACAATCTCGCGGGTTTTCTCGTAACGGCTGCCGGACATCAGTAGCCGCTTGATCAACAGCGGGTATTGATAAGCGCCTTCGGCTGGCGGAATAACGCGCGTCTCCAACATAAGCATCCCTTTATCTGACTACACGGTCGTGACTGAAAAGATAAGCACTTTAGTCAGCCGGAGCGCCAGCTAAATCAGCCAAAGGGATGATTTGCAGAGCCGTACAAATGCTGGCTTTGCGCCAGCATTTGTTTCCGAGAGTGGATCAATGCATCTCGGTCAGGGCCAGCTTCACGCCGATGGCGATCAGCACCACGCCCATCGTACGGTCGAACCAGTGGCCCATGCGGGCAAAACCGGCCCGTACGCGCTGCTGGCTGAACAGCATCGCCACCAGGCAGAACCAGATTGCGGTGGCCGCAGCCAGGTAAACGCCGTAACCGGCCTGAATCGCCAGCGGTGTGTGCGGGTTGATCACCACGGTAAACAGCGACAGGAAAAACAGCGTGGCTTTAGGGTTCAGGCCGTTGGTCACGAAACCTGAGGTAAATGCGCCGCGGGCGGTGCGCTCGCCGGCTTCCTTGTGCAGGTTTTCAGTGGCAGGTTTCGCAGGCTGCGCGCGCAGGGCCTTGAAGCCGATGTACAGCAAGTAGGCGGCCGCCAGCCATTTCAGCGCGTTGAACAGCATGATCGACTGCGAGACGATCAGGCCGATACCCAGCAACGAGTAGCCCACGTGCAGGAAAATCGCCGAGCCGACACCCAGCGCCGTCCAGGTCCCTGCGCGACGACCGTGGGTCACGGCCTCACGCACCACCACGGCAAAGTCCGGACCCGGGCTTGCGACGGCAAGCAGGTGAATCAGGGCGACGGTCAAAAACTCTGTCCAGTACATGGGGGGCTCCTTTAGGCCAAGCGTAACGACTTGTTTCATCTGGTAGGCTCGGCAGATTACGCCTTCAGACTCATGCGCAAAAGGTACAGTTAATGACGAACAATCGCCGCGCCGTATTCCTCGACCACAGTTCACTGGACCTCGGCGACCTGGACCTCAGTGGGTTGCAGCAGTGCTTCGATGACTTGCAACTGCGCTCGCTGACCACGCCTGACAACATCGTCGAACGGCTGAAAGGCGCCAGCGTGGCGATCAGCAATAAAGTCCTGCTGAACGCCGAAACCCTCAAGGCCTGCCCCGAACTGAAGCTGATCCTGATCGCCGCCACGGGCACCAACAATGTCGACCTGGCCGTCGCCCGCGCCCAAGGGATTACCGTGAGCAACTGCCAGGGTTACGGCACGCCGTCAGTGGCGCAGCACACGATCATGCTGTTGCTGAACCTCGCCACCCGCCTGAGCGACTATCAGAAAGCCGTCGCTGAAGGTCGCTGGCAGCAGGCCAAACAGTTCTGCCTGCTGGATTTCCCGATCGTCGAACTCGAAGGCAAAACCCTTGGCCTGCTCGGCCATGGTGAATTGGGTGGTGCCGTCGCGCGGCTGGCCGAAGCCTTTGGCATGCGCGTGTTGCTCGGCCAACTGCCTGGACGCCCGGCCCGTGCCGACCGTTTGCCGCTGGATGAACTGCTGCCGCAAATCGACGCGCTGACCCTGCACTGCCCACTCAACGAACATACCCGTAATTTCATCGGTGCCCGCGAACTGGCGCTGCTCAAACCCGGCGCCTTTGTGGTCAACACCGCACGCGGTGGGCTGATCGACGAACAAGCCTTGGCCGATGCGTTGCGCAACGGGCATCTGGGCGGCGCGGCGACCGACGTCTTGAGCGTCGAGCCACCCACCGCCGGCAATCCGCTGTTGGCTGCCGACATCCCGCGCTTGATCGTCACCCCGCACAACGCCTGGGGCAGCCGCGAGGCGCGGCAACGGATCGTCGGTCAACTGGCCGAAAACGCCCAAGGCTTCTTCAGCGGTACAGCGCGGCGGGTCGTCAGTTGATAAACTGCCGCACTTTTTTTCAAGGAGCAGAGTATGGATCCGCGCAGTGAAGTACTGCTTCGTCAGGCCGAATTGTTTCAAGGCGATTTGCTGTTGGCCGGTTTGCCCGCCGATGACTTGCTCGGCAAATTGCCCAACGCTCACGGCTGGTGCTGGCACGCAGGCGACCAGGCGGCGCTGGACGCACGCTTTGCCGAGCGCAGCCACTTTGGCGTGAATGCCCCGAGCCGAGAGTTTGAAACGGCGGTGGTGTTCCTGCCCAAATCCAAGGACCTGACCGACTACATCCTCAACGCCCTCGCCTCGCGCCTGGCCGGTCGTGAGCTGTACCTGGTGGGTGAAAAACGCAGCGGCATCGAAGGCGCGGCCAAACAGCTGAACCCCTTCGGCAAACCGCGCAAGCTCGACAGCGCACGCCACTGCCAGCTCTGGCAAGTCACTGTGGCTAATGCGCCGGAGGCCAAATCGCTGGAAAGCCTGGCACAGGAATACGAACTGCCGCTGGCTGAAGGCCCACTGAAAGTCATCAGCCTGCCGGGCGTGTTCAGTCACGGTCGACTGGATCGCGGCAGCGCGCTGCTGCTCGAACACCTCGACAAACTGCCAAGCGGTCACTTGCTCGACTTCGGTTGTGGTGCCGGCGTGTTGGGCGCGGCGGTGAAACGGCGTTATCCACACAACACCGTCACCCTGCTCGACGTTGATGCGTTCGCCGCCGCCAGCAGCCGCCTGACATTGGCGGCCAACGGTCTGGAGGCAGAGGTGCTGACCGGCGATGGCATCGACGCTGCGCCGATGGGTTTGAGCGCGATTCTGAGCAATCCGCCGTTTCATGTCGGGGTCCACACCGATTATCACGCCACGGAGAATCTGCTGCGAAAAGCAGCCAAGCATCTGAAAAACGGCGGCGAACTTCGCCTGGTGGCTAACAGCTTCCTGAAATATCAGCCGCTGATCGAGGAGCATCTCGGTGTGTGTGCGATCAAGGCCGAAGGGCAAGGTTTCCGGATCTACCGGGCCAAGCGCGGCTAGAAATTAGCGCTTGCCGAATGGATTTTGCCTAGGCAGAATCCGCTCCGTCCTAGGGGAGTAGTCTCCCACGAGCGCCATGCTCGTCCGGCATACGTCAACATACTTGGTCCTCAGACCATGGCGTATGCGACCCAAGCGTCCACTCAGATGGATCGCAGGGTTTGACAAGACCTATGACACGAACACCTTACCCGGGGCGGGGAGGCTGTACGTGTCATAGCCGTGTCGACCCGCCCCTTAGGAAAACCCTGATGCTGGATTCTCTGCTCGTTCCCACCGCTGTCGTTGCCTTGGCCGAAATCGGCGACAAGACGCAATTGCTCGCGCTCATTCTCGCCGCCCGCTTTCGCAAACCCTGGCCGATCATCGCCGGTATCGTCGCTGCAACCCTGGCCAACCACGCGGCTGCAGGTGCCGTCGGTGCCTGGTTCGGGAGTTTCTTCTCGGATGCGACGCTGCACTGGATCCTCGCCGCAAGCTTTACCGCGACCGCGCTGTGGACCCTGGTGCCGGACAAGATGGATGAGGACGAAGCCAGCACTGCGCGCAAATTCGGGCCGTTCCTGACCACGCTGATTGCGTTCTTCCTCGCTGAAATCGGTGACAAGACCCAGATCGCCACCGTGATGCTTGCCGCCCAGTACCCGGAGCTGTGGCTGGTGGTCATCGGCACCACGCTCGGCATGCTGATTGCCAACGTGCCAGTGGTGCTGGCGGGTAATTTTGCCGCAGACAAACTGCCCCTGACCCTGATCCGCCGCCTGGCAGCGTCGGCGTTCTTCATCCTGGCCATCGTCGCGGTGTACAAGGCGATGCAGAGTAGCGGGTGGATTTGACGTGGTAGGTCGGTAGACCGCGTCATCGTTTATCGCGAGCGGGCTCGCTCCCACATTGGTCCCGTGTACACCAGAGATCAAATGTGGGAGCGAGCCTGCTCGCGATGAGGCCATTACTGACGATATAAAACCATCAGGACTTCTTGGCCTGCAGGTAAAGCGGCATGACTTTCGGAATCGCTGCCTTTAGCGACTCAACCCGGCTGCTGGAGGACGGGTGAGTGCTCATGAACTCTGGTGGAGAACTTTCGGAAGCCTTGTTCATTTTGTCCCACAGGGTGATCGCCGCGTTCGGGTTGTAGCCGGCGCGGGCCGCCAGCTCCAGGCCGATCAGGTCAGCTTCGTTTTCATTGGCGCGGCTGTTGGGCAAGGTCATGCCGTAGTTGGCCACAGTGTCGGCCAATGCCAGGGTGTCCTGCCCCAACCCGAGCAAGGCACCGGCGCCCTGCTTGGCCATTTCGATGCCATAGGCCTTGGACATCGCTTCACGACCATGCTCACGCAAGGCGTGGGCGATTTCATGGCCCATGACCGCAGCGATTTCATCGTCGGTCAGCTTCAGGCTGTCGATCAGCCCGGTGTAGAAAATAATCTTGCCGCCAGGACCACAGTTGGCGTTGAGCTCATCACTCTTGATCAAGTTGACTTCCCACTGCCACTGCGCCGAATCCGGCCGGAAGACCGGTGCCTGCGCGATCAGCCGATTGGCAATCGCCTGGACCCGTTTGGCCTCGCTGCTGTTCTTGTCCAGCACACCCTTGTTGCTCGCCTCACCCACCGTCTTTTGGTAGGACTGGGCATACATCTGGTTGACCTCATCGCTCGACAGCATGCTGAACATGTACTGCTTGCGTTCCACACCCACCGCGCCGCCGTTGGTGGTGTTGACCGACTGGCAACCACTGAGCAGCAGACTTGCACCCAGCACACACAAAACCACTCTCTTGCTCATGAAAACACTCCCTGAAAACATGCCGCGTATCCTAGGCGGTGCATTGTATCGGCGCCAGATACAACAGACGTATAGCGCGGCATTTACCGATACATTTCCTTTCACCGTCGCCATAAATTCATAAAACATCGCTGCCCCGAAAGCACACGGGCCCGACACCTGTCTCTATGCGACCTGCACTGATCAAAAACAGCCATCGACAAAAAAACCGCTCATGGACCGCCACACGTGCGCCGATACAACCCGGCAGACGTCATTCCTGCGTCCGGAGCCCTTATGAAATTCAAGTCGATCCAGTTTTCCGTCGCCGCGCTTGCCGGTGCCATTGTGCTCAGCGTGGTGGCTGCGCTGGTGCTGTATGCACTGTTTTCCGGCGCACGGACCCAGGAAATGGTCCAGCAGCGGACCCAGGCGCAATTCGAGCAAGTCATCGAACAACGCCTGCGTGGACTGGCGCAAACCCAGGTCAGCCAGATCCAGCGCGAACTCGAAGCGCCCCTGCTGATCGCCGGTGGGCTGGTTCGGGTCAACGCCTTGATCGGCTCCCAGGATGCCGACGGCAAACCGGCGCTGACCCTCAGCCGCGAACAGTTGATCAGCCTGATCAAGGAAAACGTCGCGAAGAATCCGAAGATTCTCGGCACGTACATCGGCTGGGAACCGAACGCACTGGATCACAATGACGCGGCCTACATTGGCAGTAAAACCGTCGGCATCGACGCCACCACCGGGCGCTTCCTGCCGTGGTGGTTCCGCAACGACAATGGCACGCTGGGCGTCGACAAGCTGGCGGACGTCAACGACCGTACCGTGTTGTCCACGGGTGTGCGCTCCAGTGAGTACTACCTGTGCTCCCAGGAAAGCAAAAAATCCTGTGTGATCGACCCGGCGCCTTACAAGGTCGGCGACAAGATCGTCATGCTCGCCTCCTTTATTGAACCGATCATGCTCAACGGCACCTTTCAGGGCATCGTCGGCGCTGACTTGTCGGTGAACTTCATTCAGGAAATGCTCCTGGCCGCCAACCAGAAGCTTTATAACGGTGCCGGCGAAATGGCCCTGATCGGCGGCAACCAGCGTCTGGTCGCCTACACCAAGGACCCGAGCAAGTTCGGCGAAAAAGTCAGCGACATCCTCGATGCCACTCAGGTCGCCAACCTCGGCAAGCTCAATCTCGGCGAAGTGACCTATAACGTCGACAAGGCCAACGGCAGGATCGAGCTGTACCTGCCATTCGGCATCGGCCAGACCGATGCACGCTGGACCCTGCTGCTGCAATTGCCGCTGAACGCGGTCATGGCCGACCTGCAACAACTGCAAGGCGACCTGAACACCCAGCGCAAGGCTGACACCTTTGGCATGGCCATGGTCGGTCTGGTGATTGCCGGCCTGGGCTTGCTGGTGATCTGGCTGGTGGGGCACGGCATCGCCCGCCCGCTGAAGCAGATGGTCGTGATGCTCGATGACATTGCTCAGGGCGAAGGTGACCTGACGCGCCGCCTGACCAGTGACCGCGCCGACGAACTCGGCTCGATCGCCAAGGGCTTCAATACCTTCCTCGCCAAGTTGCAGGCGATGATCACCCAGGTGGTGACCTCGGTGCAGAGCGTCAGCGATTCGTCCGAACATACCGCCGACATCGCCATTCGCACCAACCTCGGCGTACACAAGCAAATGGCCGAGATCGATCAGGTGGCCACCGCGGTGCAGGAAATGACCGCCACCGCCCAGGACGTGGCGCGCAATGCGACCCAGGCTGCCCAAGCTGCCAGCCACGCGGATCAGGCCGCCGCCCAAGGCATGCAGATCGTGCGCGACACCTCGACCTCGATTGGCGTGCTCGCGGTGGAAATCGGTAAAGCGGTCGGCGTGGTGCAAACCCTGGCCAAGGACAGCGAGAACATCAATGCGATCCTGATCGCCATTCGCGGGATTGCCGAACAGACCAACTTGCTGGCGTTGAACGCAGCCATCGAGGCCGCACGGGCGGGTGAGCAAGGTCGGGGTTTTGCGGTGGTAGCCGATGAAGTGCGCAACCTGGCGCAGAAAACCCAGCAGGCAACTGAAGAAATCCAGTCGATGATTCAGCAGTTGCAGCAAGGCACGCGCGATGTGGTGCGGGTGATGGAAGACAGCCAGAACAAGACCGATGAAAGCGTGCAGCACGCGGCCAAGGCGGCGCAGGCGCTGGAGACCATCACTCAGGCGGTGTCGGTGATCAATGACATGAACACCCAGATCGCCAGTGCCGCCGAAGAGCAAAGCGCGGTTGCCGATGACATCAACCGCAACGTGATCAATATCGGCCAGGTGGCCAATGAAGTCGCGGGCGGCGCGGATGAATCGAGCGCGGCCAGTGCCGACCTGACGAAACTGGCCGAGCAGCAGCGGCGGTTGATCAATCAGTTCAAGGTTTGATCCCAAGGCCCCATCGCGAGCAGGCTCGCTCTCACATTTGATCTCCAGTGGATACAAAATCCGCGAACAATGGAGATCCAGTGTGGGAGCGAGCCTGCTCGCGATGGCGTCCGAACAGACACCCCATCAACCCGGCGTCAGGCATTCCGGCGCATTGAGTTTCGGATCATTCACCAGGTTCGCCAGCACCCGCTCGCGCAAGGCCGCAGGTTCGCTGGCGAGCAGCGCCTGCAAGGTGTGCAACGGGGTTTCGGGGTTGAGCCAGGCCTCTTGACCAGCGGCATCGAGAATCAACGGACGACGCTGATTCGAGGCGGCCTGAGTCACCACTGCCGTGCTCAGCCACACCTGTTCCTGCACCGGATACGCTTCCCAGATCGCCGCAAAAAACAGCGCCGAACCTTCGCCCGGCGTCAGCCAGTACGGGCGCTTGCGGGTAGTACCGCGCCATTCGTAAAAGCCGTTGGCCGGCAACAGGCAGCGGCGCAGACGGAAAGCCTCACGAAACATCGGTTGCTCGGCGACGGTCTCTGCCCGGGCATGGGCCGGGGTCTTCGACAGGTCGGTCAGCCACGGTGGCGTCAGCCCCCAACGCGCGCGGGCCAGCGTGCGCTGCCCCGCCTCGGCGCGCAGGATCAGCACCGAATCATTGGGCGAAATATTCCACTGCGCCTGCTGATCGGCCGGGAAACCGGGCAAGGCCGCGAACGCGGGGTTCCAACGAAACAGGGCAAAACGTCCACACATGGGGCAACACGACTCTGAACGAAAACGGAGGCCAGCCTAACAGACCAGGACGTCGGGAAAGCTATCCGGTTCGTCGCCGGGCATCGGCAGCGCGGCATTGTACGCAGCGATCAACTCGCGCGCGTATTGCGCCTGATCGTTATCCACCGCCAGGCCCAGCAGCCCGAACACCGGCAACTCGCCCGCGCCGCCCAGCAGATCACGCCCCACCAGATGCGCCTCGACCCCTTCGCTGGCCAGCATGCCTTGCAGCAACTCACCTTCCATCAGGTTTTCCGGTTCGTAGATACGCTGCATAGAAGCCACCCTTCACTCGTTTTCGCTGTGAACTTCGAGCATCCATTCATGACCATCGGTCTGCAGAGTAAATGTGATCGGCCGACAACACACGGGGCAATCCTCGATATACGTCTGATCCCCTCCCGACAAATCCAGAACCGCCTCTGACTCTTCACCACAATAAGGACATTCGTAGCGCTCGGTTTCCAGCATCGCGGTCTCCCAAGTGACTTGTGCGTATAATCGCCGGTCTATTTGCAGGGCCATTTTTGTTTGGGCGTATTTTTCAGACTGTACACCTGCCGTAATCGATCCAATCCATTACTTACCCTAGCCGTTTCTAACAAGAGAGCATGATGGGCGAATTCGATGCCATCCGACCTTATGACGACAGCGAAGTCCCAGCGGTGCTGGCACGTTTGCTGGGCGACAAGGCGTTTCTAGATATCCTCACCCACTTCCGCTTCCCGCGTTTTGCCGGTGCTTTCGGCTGGATGCTCAAACCACTTATAGCTTATCGGCTGCGCCGTGAGTTTGCCGGCGTCCGTTCGGTTGCAACCTTGCAGGACAAGGTCGAGTTTTATGTCGACCACACCATCGAGCGGGCCACCGACGGCGTGACCTACACCGGGGTCGAACAATTCAAGTCCGGCCGCGCTTATCTGTTTCTGGCCAACCACCGTGACATCGTCATGGACCCGGCCTTCGTCAACTACGCGATCTACCACGCCGGCCTGCCGACGCCGCGCATCGCGATTGGCGACAACCTGCTGCAAAAGCCCTTCGTCAGCGATCTGATGCGCCTGAACAAGAGCTTTATCGTGCACCGCTCCATCAGCGGTCGGCGCGAGAAGATGGCGGCGTATCAGTTGCTCTCGGCCTATATCAATCACTCGATCCTCAACGACTGCCAGTCGATCTGGATCGCCCAGGCCGAAGGCCGCGCCAAGGACGGTGACGACCGTACCGAGTCGGCGATCCTCAAGATGTTCCATATGAGCCGCAAGGACGAGCCGTTTGGCGAGGTCATCAAGTCGCTGAACCTGACGCCAGTGTCGATCAGCTACGAGTACGACCCGTGCGATCAGGCCAAGGCCCGCGAGCTGTACATCCGCGCCACCACCGGTAGCTACACCAAGGCGCCCGGCGAGGACGATGTGAGCATCGCCAAAGGCATCACCGGCTACAAAGGCCGGGTCCACGTGAACTTCGCGGCACCGATCAGCGAACTGTTCGAAGACACCAAGCAACTGGCAATCGAGATGGACCGGCAGATCCTCGGCGGTTACCGGTTGTTCCCGGTGCACTACCTGGCGTACGCCCAATGGAGCAACGCCGACCCGCAACTGCAGGTGCCGAGCGCAGCCACGCTGTTCCCGGCCGAGGAATTGGCCAAGGCCCAGCAAGAATGGCAAAGCCGCCTCGACGCCTGCCCCGAGGAACATCGGCCGTTCCTGGTGCTGCAATACGCAACACCGGTGCGCAATCAGTACCGGGTCAAAGCGGGATTGCCGCTGTAAAGTTTTGGCTGAATACAAAAACGGCGCCTCGGGGCGCCGTTTTCATGTGCGATGCGAATCTCAAAAATGCCGGCTGATCCACGACAGCAATAGCGCCAAGGYCAGGCAGGCAAAGCCGAAACGGTAGCAAAACCGGTTCAGGCGCAGCGTCGCGCTTTCCGGAAACAGCAGCGGTTCATCGACCGCCCGTACCGCGCTTTGTGCCCCCAGGTTCTTCAGCGCCAGCCGTTCGCGACGACGGGTCACGTGCAACAGCCAGGCACCGGGCAAGGCGATCAACAACGCAAAAAGATTCATCAGGCCGCCGGGATGGGCGCTGACAGCAGACCAGCTCATATGCAGCGACATTATGCCCCTCACGTAAAAAACAGCACTTGTGGCCTGAAAACAGCGGCAAGTGGCCAGACGCTTTTTACGCCCTGCGTTTTGCACTCCAGTGACCGGTAATTTACTGATTAATGTGCGCTGTCACCTGAACGTCACCTTAACAAGCCAGTCTGTCGCCCCTCGAAACCGACAGGGAGCCTGTCATGCTGCACGCAGAAAACCAGGATCGCCTCTACCTCATCACCCCCAGCGACGAACAACAAAACCTCGTCGGCAGCCTCGCTTTCAACGTCCAGGACCGCCACTGGCTCGTCTACTGCGCCCTCGGCGGCCACCCACACGCCGACCTGCCGGAAACCGACCTGTTGACCGGCGTGAGCATGCTGGATTTTTATGTAGAAGCGGCCTAGAAGCTGCCGCACCCCGTCAAAAAGCCAAGACCGCCCACCCACATCGAAGTGATGCGCCCCTACCACTCAGGCCGGCCGGAAGGCCGCCATGCTGTTGATCTTGATCTTGATCCACCCGCCCCTTCGGAAGGCCGAGTGGAGGTGTTCATCAGGGGGGGCGCGCAGCGCCGTACGGCGCAGCCGGACACATCGAGAGGAGGTCGTCGCGAAGCAGACCGTAGGCGATGCCCCCTGATGGACACCGGAATGAGGGGACGCCGAGCCTAGGCGAGGTGCCGTACGCTTGGGGCGAAGCCTTTTGCTTACTTTTCGGCGTCTGGAAAAGTGAGTCGCCGTAAGGGCGAAACCCTAAGCAGCCGTTACCGCAGGAATGGATATGTACACCTGCAAGAGATTGGTCGGCTTTCAGGCCGCCATCGCGAGCAGGCTCGCTCCCACAGTGGATTGGTGTACATCTGCGGGAGATGGGTCGGCTGTCCGACCGCCTTCGCGAGCAGGCTCGCTCCCACAGTAGATCTATGTATATCTGCGGGAGATGGGTCGGCTGTCGGGGCGCCTTCGCGAGCAGGCTCGCTCCCACGGAAAGCCCCCCAAAAACCGGCAGGCACAAAAAAAGCCCGGAGCCATCACTGGCGCCGGGCTTCTTGAAGACAACGACCGTTATTGGGCGAGCATCTGGCCCACCGTCGGATCCTTGAACAACCGGGTCAACGCATCACTCAACACATCGCTCACCAGCTTGGTGTTGGTTTCCTGATTCGGCGCCATACCAAAACGCTGATTCAGCGACGCCGCATAACGGCCGCTGTAACGATGATTGGCATTCTGCACATCAGAGCGGAAAGCCGCGCCAATAGTCGCCTCAGTCACATACATGCCTTCTTTGGGCGACTGATACGTCAGCTCCGCCAGCGTCACCGTCAACTGCGGCGCGTTGTAAGCATTAGGCGTTGGCGTGAACCCCAGCAAACGCACAGCCGCTTCGGCCTGAGCCTGCAGTTTCGGCAGGATTTGCGCACCTTGCACCGTGATTGCGCTGGTTTCAGGGTACAGGCCACCACGGGTGCCCAACGTTGGCGACGGACGGCCATCGACCACCCTCACCACCACCGGCTGACCATGTCCGACCGGCGCCAACTGAGTCGTCAGTTTCGGCTCCGGGGCTAGTTGTTGCGGGCTGTTGGCGCAGCCAACCAGGGTCAAGCTGGTCACAGTGATCAAACCGAACAACAGGCGTTGCAACATGCGCTAATCTCCAGATACAAATACAGACAGACCCGCAGTATAGCGGTCGGCATCCTCTTCGAACCAGCAACCCTGAACACTTGCTGAAGAGATATGTAATGTCACGTGTATCGGGTGCTCCGTAACACCAGTGTCATGCCACACTGCTAACTTCAAGGCCGTCTCACCTCGAGGGCATTGCCATGCAATTTCTTTGGTTGCTGTTTGCTTCACGCCGCAAATATCGCTACTTCGCCCAGCTCGACAGCAATCAATGCTGCCTGGCGTTCAAGCACTGTCGCGTGCCGCCAGAGGGCGATGGTTGGGTGGAAATCGAAGAGATTCGTCTCAACTGGCTGCACCAGCCGCTGCCGGCCAGCGCCCGTCTGAGCCCGCGCAATGCTCACGCACGGTTGCATGCCGTGTAGCCCACCTGACCAAACGGCTAATAAAAGTCATTAAACACGACCATTTCCCTGCGTTTCTTCGCTACAATCTCCCCCCGATTATAAGGACGTCTCCTGATCGGGCCTCGCAGCATCGTCAATGCGCTTGTATTGACACCCCGCACCGCCCACAGAGAGCCGCCCACACAGATCGAGTGAAGCTGGCGAGCTTGCTGTTTATCCTGCAAACCACCACTTTTCGCGAATCTGCCAGAGCTGTCGTTACGCTCGGTCACTGAGCTGTTTGCCCGTTTTGCCTGCCCTGTATCCCATGGCGGCAATCCATGCGGACACGGTGCCAGGCTGGGACAGCCCTTTTTTGAGGTTCACGTCTTCAAAAGAGCGTGAAAAAAACGGGTTTTCACAACTTCACAAGAGTGTGGCGAGCAAATGAATAGTTTTGCGTCAGAACATGCACCATTAGCGTCTACAACAGCCCAACGACACAGGACCGAGTACTCCTCAAGAACTGGAGCCTGAAGCCTGTCCACTACGGATTTGGTTGCACAAACGGACGTATCGACCATAAGTCGAATTGCCTCCCGCGCGCTGAAGTGAGTTCATAGAACCCTAAGCCCGGTGGGTAGCGTCTGTCGAAGTTGCAAAAAATTGCGAAGATTCGGACATGGCGATCCTGGCCATGGGTGACCCGGGGCTCTACAGAGCATGCCCCGTCACGCCTGGCAGCTATGCCGACAATTTGGTGCTGCAGATTTTGGAGACGCGTTAAATGGCGCATAACGAAGCAGTCGACGTAGTACTGGTTGGGGCCGGCATCATGAGTGCCACCCTTGCTGTATTGCTCAAAGAGCTCGACCCCGCGATCAAGCTGGAAGTCGTCGAGCTGATGGACTCCGGTGCCGCGGAGAGTTCCAACCCGTGGAACAACGCCGGTACCGGGCATGCCGGGCTATGTGAGCTGAACTACACGCCACAGGCCGCTGACGGCAGCGTCGACATCAAGAAAGCCGTGCACATCAACACCCAGTTCGAGGTGTCGAAGCAGTTCTGGTCCTACCTGACCCGAAAAGGCACCTTCGGCTCGTCGAAATCCTTCATCAGCCCGGTTCCGCACCTGAGCTTCGTGCAAGGTGAGGCTGGCGTTTCGTTCCTCAAGGAACGTTTCAAGGTGCTGAGCAAGCACCACGCCTTCTCCGAGATGGAGTACACCGAAGACAAGGCAAAAATGGCCGAATGGATGCCATTGATGATGCCGGGGCGTCCGGCCGACGAAGTCATCGCCGCAACCCGCGTGATGAACGGCACCGACGTCAACTTCGGCGCCCTGACCAATCAACTGCTCAAGCACCTGACCAGCGCACCCGATGCCCAGGTCAAGTACTGCAAGCGCGTGACCGGTCTCAAGCGTAACGGCAACGGCTGGACCGTCAGCATCAAGGACGTCAACAGCGGCAACACCCGCGAAGTCGATGCCAAATTCGTCTTCCTCGGTGCTGGCGGCGCGGCCTTGCCGTTGTTGCAGGCTTCGGGCATCGAAGAAAGCAAAGGTTTCGGCGGCTTCCCGATCAGCGGCCAATGGCTGCGTTGCGACAACCCGGAAGTGGTCAAGCACCACCAGGCCAAGGTCTACAGCCAGGCAGCAGTGGGTTCGCCACCGATGTCGGTGCCGCACCTGGACACCCGCGTCGTCGATGGTCAGAAGTCCCTGCTGTTCGGACCTTACGCCGGCTTCACCACCAAGTTCCTCAAGCACGGTTCGTTCATGGACCTGCCAATGTCGGTTCGCCTCGGCAACATCGGCCCGATGCTGGCCGTGGCGAAAAACAACATGGACCTGACCAAGTACCTGGTCAGCGAAGTGATGCAATCGATGGAACAACGCCTGGAATCGCTGCGCCGCTTCTACCCTCAAGCCAAGGCCGAAGACTGGCGTCTGGAAGTCGCTGGCCAGCGCGTGCAGATCATCAAGAAAGACCCGAAAAAAGGCGGCATCCTGCAGTTCGGTACCGAACTGGTTGCGGCCAAGGACGGATCGCTTGCCGCGCTGCTCGGTGCCTCGCCTGGCGCGTCGGTCACCGTGTCGATCATGCTTGAGCTGATCGAAAAATGCTTCCCGAACAAAGCCAAGGGTGAGTGGGCGGCCAAGCTGGCCGAAATCTTCCCGGCCCGGGAAAAAGTCCTGGAAACCGATGCTGCGCTGTATCGCAAGATCAATGCGCAGAACAACATCGCGCTGGAACTGGTTGAAGAAAGCAGCGAGACCCCAAGCTTCGCTTGATGCTCGCCCCCTTCCCCCAAAAAAAGAAAACGCCCCGTTCTCGTTGAGAGCGGGGCGTTTTTTTATGGCTTTTGAAAGATCTTAGCCGCGAGCTTTCTGGATCAACTCGATGTAGTCGGCGGCATTACGCTGATCCTGGATCAGGGCAACGAAGTCCTTGCCGTGCTCGTCCTTGCCGTCCAGGTCATAACCGGCCTCGACGAAGAACGCCAGGAAACGCTCGAAATCGTCGATACGCAGGCCACGGTAGGCCTTGATCAGTTTGTGCAGAGACGGTGAAGTTGCGTCGACCGGTTCAAAATCGAGGAACAATTTGATCTGCGCATCGCCAATCTCGTCACCAATCACCTGTTTCTTATCTTTACGCATTGCCGACTCCAGCTCGCAGACATCTCACGGGGCGGGCAGTTTACCCCCGCCTCGCCCCAAGCCTCAACGACCAGCACTCAATGCGTGCGCCCAGACAATGCGCCTGACGGAAAAGCGCTTGGTGCGCTGACGCGCTCGTATACAATATTCGCCATCACGCCTGCCGGGATTCATTCACGTGCCTCTACCCAGCTTCAATGCCCCCAATCTGGGGATTGTGCCTTCAGCGTCGGAAGTCATCGTCAAGCATCTGCGCGAGGCCATCATCGGCGGTCACTTTGCCGAAGACGAACCGATCCGTCAGGACGACATCGCCCGCTTGTTCAATGTCAGCAAGATCCCCGTGCGCGAGGCGCTCAAACGCCTTGAGGCGGAAGGCCTGGTGCAGTTCCAGCGCAACAAGGGCGCGGTGGTGACGAAGATTTCCGAGCCCGAACTGGCGCAGATCTTTGAAGTCCGGGTGCTGCTGGAGGTCCAGGCGATTCGCCTGGCCGTGCCGAACATGACCGAAGCCACGTTCGCCCGCGCTGAAAGCATCTGTGCCGAGTTCCTCGACGAAAACAACATCGGGCGCTGGGCCGAGTTGAACTGGGCGTTGCACGCCTGCCTCTACGAGCCGGCGCAACGGCCGTTCCTGCTCAACCTGATTCGCTCGATTCACGACAAGGTCGAACGCTACCTGCGCATGCAAATGAGTTTTTCCGAAGGCAAGGACCGTGCAGACCACGAACACCGCGAGATTATCGCCGCGTGCCGGGCCGGTGACGCCGACAAAGCCGCCGAACTGATCGAGCAGCACATCATTGGCGTGTGCCGCACGCTCTATGAACACCTGCCCAATGCCCCCGCGCGGATCTGATCGGGTGTGCCGATTTCGTCATCGGTAACGGCTAAAACCCTCAAGCCATCCCGCGCCTCAAACGCCAGTCTTGCACAGACATTTCCTGTGCAAGGTGGCGCCCTTCATGAAACGTATCCACGTCCTCGATTCTCACACTGGCGGTGAACCGACACGCCTGGTGATCGCCGGTTTCCCGGAACTGGGCAGCGGCTCCATGGCCGAACGCAAGCGCCGCCTCGCCGAAGAGCACGACCACTGGCGCGCCGCCACGGTGCTTGAACCGCGCGGCAGCGATGTGCTGGTCGGCGCCCTGCTCTGCGAGCCACAGGATCCCGGCGCCTGTGCCGGGGTAATCTTCTTCAACAACAGCGGCTACCTCGGCATGTGCGGTCACGGCACCATTGGACTGGTGGCCTCGCTGGCGTATCTCAAACGCATCGAGCCTGGCGTGCACCGGATCGAAACCCCGGTCGGCACGGTCGAGGCGACGTTGCACGCGGATCGCTCGGTCAGCGTGCGCAACGTCCCGGCCTATCGCTATCGCAAGGCCGTGCAGCTGACACTGCCGGGTTACGGCACCGTCAACGGCGACATCGCCTGGGGCGGCAACTGGTTTTTCCTGATCGCCGACCACGGCCAACGCATCGCCAGCGACAACCTCGAAGCCCTGACCGCCTACACCTGGGCAGTCCGCGAAGCGCTGAAAAACCAGGGCATTCGTGGCGAGGACGGCGGCGAAATCGATCACATCGAGCTGTTTGCCGACGACCCGGTGGCCGACAGCCGCAACTTTGTCCTCTGCCCCGGCAAAGCCTACGACCGCTCACCTTGCGGCACTGGCACCAGCGCCAAGCTGGCGTGCCTGGCAGCCGACGGCAAACTGCAGCCCGGTGAAGTCTGGCGCCAGGCCAGTGTGATCGGCAGCCAGTTCGAAGCCAGCTACGAGCGGCTCGACGAACAGCGCATCATTCCGACGATTCGCGGTCGCGCCCACATGAGTGGCGAGAGCCACTTGTTGCTAGAGGAAGACGACCCGTTCGTGTGGGGCATCGGTTCATGAATGCCGACGTCATTGTCATCGGCGCCGGCATTGTCGGCAGTGCCTGTGCCTTTGAGCTGGCGCAACGCGGGCTCGACGTGCTGGTGCTTGACAGCCAGCGCGGCGGTGCCACGGCAGTCGGCATGGGTCACCTGGTGGCGATGGATGACAACCCGGCCGAACTGGCGCTGAGCCAATACTCCATCGAGCTCTGGCGACAATGGGCGCCGCGTCTGGACCCCGATTGCGCCTACCGCAATTGCGGCACGCTGTGGCTGGCCGCCAATGACGAGGAAATGGCCGGCGCCGAGCACAAACGTCAGACGCTCAAGGCCCGCGGCATCGACTGCGAAATGCTCGACCCGCGCGCCCTCTACAAGGCTGAACCCATGCTCCGTCCCGGCCTGAGTGGCGCGCTGAAGGTCAGCGGCGACGGCATTCTCTACGCGCCGAATGCGGCTCACTGGCTGCTCAAGCAAAGCGCTGGGCGGATCACTCGGCGCACGGTCGAGGTCACGCAGGTCGACGGCAATCAGTTGCGCTTGAGCACCGGCGAGCAGTTACGTGCCGAAGCGGTGGTGCTGGCCAACGGCATTCACGCCACCGAACTGTGCCCCGACCTGCCGATTCGCCCGAAGAAGGGTCATCTGCTGATCACCGACCGCTACCCCGGCAAGATCCATCATCAGTTGGTCGAGCTGGGCTATGTCACCAGTGCTCACGCCAGCGAAGGCACCTCGGTGGCTTTCAATGCCCAACCACGCCCGACCGGGCAACTCTTTCTCGGCTCAACGCGTCAGTTCGACACCACCGACTTGAGCGTCGAACCGGCCGTGTTGGCGCGCATGCTGCGCCGGGCGATCGACTATTTGCCGGAACTGGCCGGGATGAACGCTATCCGCAGTTGGACCGGCCTGCGCGCCGCCACGCCCGATGGCTTGCCACTGCTCGGCGAACATCCACAGCAAGCGGGTTTGTGGCTGGCGGCCGGGCATGAAGGATTGGGCGTGACCACCGCCCCCGGCAGCGCCCAGCTGTTGGCTGCGCAGCTGTGTAAAACCACCCCGGCCATCGACCCGACGCCTTATCTGCCGGGGCGCTTCCTGTCCACTGCACAAGGGTTACGCGCATGATTGAAGTGAGTCTCGATGGCCGCACAGTAGCGGTCGATGCCGGCACTACGGTTGCGGCGCTGCTCTATCTGGCAGGCGACGGCTGCAGTCGAACCTCGGTCAGCGGTCAGCACCGGGCACCGTTTTGCGGGATGGGGGTTTGCCAGGAGTGCCGGGTGAACATCGACGGTCAGCGCCGCCTCGCCTGCCAGACCACCTGCCGCACAGGCATGCACGTGGAGACCCGGCCATGAACGTCGAGCTGCTGATTATCGGCGCAGGGCCGGCAGGCATGGCGGCAGCGTTGGCCGCCGCACCGAGCGGCGCACGCATCGCCATCATCGATGACAACCCGGCACCCGGCGGGCAAATCTGGCGGGATGGGGTTAACGCACACTTGCCAGCCAGTGCCCAGGCTCATCGCCAGAAACTGGCAGCGGCGAGTAACGTGCAGGTGTTCAACTCGACACGCGTGGTCGCCTTGGCCGGCCCGAAAAAACTGTTGCTGGAAGACCCTGAACACGGCTGGATCATTGAGTACGAGCAACTGATTCTGTGCACCGGTGCCCGTGAACTGTTGCTGCCGTTTCCTGGCTGGACCTTGCCCGGCGTCACCGGCGCAGGCGGGTTGCAAGCGCTGATCAAGGGCGGCATGCCGGTGGCCGGTGAGCGGCTGGTGATTGCCGGCAGTGGTCCGCTGCTGCTGGCCAGCGCCGCTACCGCGAAAAAGGCGGGCGCTCAGGTTCTGCAGATTGCCGAACAAGCGCCACTGAGTGCGGTCGCCGGGTTCGCCTTGCAACTGCGCAAATGGCCGGCCAAAGGCCTGCAAGCGGTTCAACTGTTCGATCGTCACTACCGCTGCGACAGTCATGTCCTTGAAGCCTATGGCGACAGTCACCTGCAAGGCGTTCGCCTGAACTGTCAGGGGCGGATCGTCGACATCCCCTGCGAGCGGCTGGCCTGCGGCTTCGGCCTGATCCCCAATACCCAATTGGCCCAAGCGCTGGGCTGCGAATTAAAGGACGACGCAATTGCCGTCGACACCAGCCAGCTCAGTAGCCTGAACGGGCACTATGCGGCGGGCGAATGCACAGGTTTCGGAGGCAGTGAGCTGGCGCTGGTCGAAGGCGCCATCGCCGGGCTGATGGCCGTCGGCGAAGTGCAGCAGGCCCGCACACTCTGGCCGCGACGGCAGCGCTGGCAAGCGTTCGCCGATCAGTTACGGCGCAGCTTTGCCCTGCGCGATGAACTCAAACAGCTGGCAACGCCTGACACGCTGGTCTGCCGTTGTGAAGACGTGGCGCTGTCGGCGCTCAAGACTTGCACCGGCTGGAACCAGGCCAAACTGCACACCCGCTGCGGCATGGGCGCCTGCCAGGGGCGAGTCTGTGGTGCAGCGACCCGTTACCTGTTCGACTGGCCACAACCGGCGCCACGCCCGCCGTTTTCCCCAACGCGCATCGACACGCTGTTGCAGCTTGCCGAGCTTCCCAATGGCGCGTCCGTCACCGTAGAGTAAGGCCCTCATCCTTGCGGGCCGCCACCTGATGACGTTCCCCTTGCCACTGCCCTGCCCCCGCGATCTGCCCGAGCTATTGGGCAGTTTGCAACTGATCACTCCGCTGCTCGATGCCATGCCCGGCGTGGTGTTCTTCATCAAGGACACCGCCGCCCGCTACGTGCTGATCAATCAGACCCTGGCCCAGCGCTGTGGCGCCAAAGACCCCAACGCGCTTCTTGGCAAGACGGCTGAGCAGGTATTTCCCTCGCACTTCGGCCCGCATTACACCGAGCAGGACCGGCGAGTACTGAGTGACGGCAGCCCGTTGAGCGATCAGCTGGAATTGCACCTTTATCCCGGACGCGAACCTGGCTGGTGCCTGACCCACAAACTGGCGCTGCGCGATGCTCAGGGCAGCATCATCGGCATGGCGGGGATTTCCTACGATCTGCTCGCACCCCAGTCCAGTCATCCGGCTTACGAAAAACTCGCGGCGGTCGACGGGCATATCCGCGAGCATTACGCGCAACACATCGCCCTCGGTGAGCTCACGGCCCTCAGCGGGTTTTCCGTGGCGCAACTGGAGCGCCTGTGCAAACGGATCTTCCAGCTGACACCCCGGCAGATGATTCACAAGGCACGCCTGGGCGCGGCCACGCAGCTGCTGTCGGGCGAGCTGCCGATCACCGAGATCGCCCTGCGTTGCGGCTACACCGACCACAGCGCCTTCAGCCGCCAGTTCAAGGCGCTCACCGGCGTGTCCCCTTCGCAGTATCGCGATAACCATCGCTGACTGTTACCCGTTACTGCGCACCCCGCCAAACCTTGCTCCCTTTTGTGACATGGCACCCATCGTCGAGGTGTTCGTCCTTGCCGCGTATGCCCCTGGCTTGAATCTGCGTCGCTGGCGGCTGGCGTCTGTTTCGGGCCTCGCAGACCGTCGAAGGTTTAACCCGATGTGGCTTGCGGTTTTTTGGCACATCCAGTGCATATCAAATATCGTATACGAAATTCTAAATACACATTTGATAAGAACTGCCCAACGCTCGACACCATCCGACAACGAGGCCCCTTATGAAAAATCCTGCACCCGCCGTCTTCATTACCGCCCTGCTGAGCAGCGCGTTCATCGCCCAGGCCCAGGCCGACAAACTCGACGACATCATCGAGTCCGGCAGCTTGCGTTGCGCGGTCACCCTGGACTTCCCGCCGATGGGTTTTCGCGATGAGAAGAACACCCCGGCCGGCTTCGATGTCGACTACTGCAATGACCTGGCAAAAACCCTCGGGGTCAAAGCCGAGATTGTCGAGACGCCGTTCCCTGACCGAATCCCGGCACTGGTTTCCGGCCGCGCCGACGTGATCGTCGCCTCCACCTCCGACACCCTGGAGCGGGCCAAGACCGTGGGCATGACCATTCCCTACTTCGCCTTCCAGATGGTGGTGCTGACCCGCAGCGACGCCGGGATCAAATCCTACGATGACCTCAAGGGCCATTCGGTGGGCGGCCCGGCCGGCACGTTCGAAGCCATCGCACTGGAAAACGACGTGAAGAAATGGGCCAACGCCAAGGGTGCTTTCCATGCCTATCAGTCGCTGGCCGACGCGGTGCTTGCGCTGAGCCAGGGGCAGATCGACGCGACGACCGTGACCTCGACGGTCGCCTCATCGCTGATCAAGTCCGGCAAGTATAAAAACCTCAGCGTCGCCGGCACCGCGCCGTATGACATCGACTATGTGTCGCTGGGCGCCAAGCGCAATGAGTTCGGCCTGATCAACTACCTGAACCTGTTCGTCAATCACCAGGTGCGCTCCGGGCGGTATCAGGAGCTGTTCGCGCAATGGGTCGGCGGCACCGCGCCACAGCTGACGGCCAGCGGTGTGTATCGCTAAGGACTGCATAGCCGAGGGGACAGGCTGGCCCTGAATGTCAGTCAAGTGCAGAACCTGTGGCGAGGGAGCTTGCTCCCGCTGGGGCGCGAAGCGGCCCTGAAAATGGGACTGCTACGCAGTCCAGCGGGAGCAAGCTCCCTCGCCACAGGTTCTGCGTTTAGCCGATAGATATTCAGGACAAACCCGGCCCCCAAATCAGTTGAAAACCAAGGAACTCCTTTGATGTTCGACTACACCTTCCATTGGCGCGCCGCCTTCCAGGCGTTGCCGGAAATGCTCGACGGCGCGCGGATCACTCTGGAAATCGCGGTGCTGTCGATGTTGGCCGGCACGCTGATCGCCATGTTCCTGGCCCTCGGCCAACTGTCCGACAAGCGCCTGCTGCGGGCGATGGCCGCCAGTTGGGTGTCGATTGCACGCAACACGCCAGCCCTGTTCCAGGTGTACATCCTGTACTTCGGCCTCGGCGCCTTTGGCATTCACATGGGCTCATGGCTGGCGTTGCTGATCGGCATCACCTTCAACAACGCCGGCTACCTGGCGGAGACTTTTCGCGGTGGCCTCAACGCCGTGCCGGAAACCCAATTGCGCGCCGCCCGCTCGCTGGGCATGAGCGCACCGAAGGCTTATCGGCTGGTGGTCCTGCCGCAATTGCTGCGCGTGGTGTTTTACCCACTGACCAATCAAATGGTCTGGGCCTTGCTGATGACGTCACTGGGCGTGGTGGTCGGCCTGACCAGCGACCTCACCGGCGTAACCCAGGCGCTGAACGTGAAGACCTTTCGCACCTTCGAGTTCTTCGCCATCGCCGCCGTCCTCTACTTCGTCCTGGCCAAGCTGGTGGTGTTGATCGCCCGCCTGCTGGCCTGGCGTTTGTTTCGGTACTAGGAGGTCTGCATGTACACCTCAAGTTTTACCTCGGGCGACTTCCTCTACCTGCTGCAAGGTGCCGGCACCACGCTGTTGCTGACGTTCTGGGCGATGTTGATCGGCACGTTGCTGGGGGTCGCGTGTGGCCTGGTTCGGGCCTTGCTGCCACGTGTGAGTCTGCCGCTGGCCTGGGTGCTGGACGTGTTTCGCAGCGTGCCGTTGCTGATCCAGTTTGTGCTGCTCAACTCGTTCAAGTCGATCGTCGGCCTGAACTGGAGCGCGTTCACCGTGGCCTGCGTGATCCTCGGCGCCTACTCCACCGCCTACTGCGCAGAAATCGTCCGCGGCGGCGTGCTCTCGGTACCGTTGAGCACGCGGCGGGCCGCCCGTTCGCTGGGCCTCAGTCACCGCCAGGACTTGCTGCACATTGTCCTGCCGATGGCTACGCGGGTGGCGTTTCCGGGCTGGATCAACCTGACACTGGCGGTCATGAAAGACACCTCGCTGGTGCTCTGGATCGGCATCGTCGAATTGCTGCGCGCTTCGCAAACCATCGTCACCCGGCTCCAGGAACCGTTGTTCGTCCTGGCCCTGGCCGGCCTTATCTACTACGTCATGAGCCTGGTGATCGCTCGTCTGGGTGCGCGGCTCGAACAGAGGTGGCAGGAAAATGATTGAGATCGAGAACGTTCGTAAATCCTTCGGCAACCTGGAAGTCGTGAAGGGGGTCGACCTGACCGTGAACAAAGGCGAAGTGCTGTCGATCATCGGCGGCTCGGGCTCGGGAAAATCGACCTTGCTGATGTGCATCAACGGCCTGGAAGCCATTCAGGCTGGGCAGATTCGCGTCGACGGCACGCCGGTGCATGCCAGTGGCACCGACCTGAACAAGTTGCGGCAGAAAATCGGCATCGTCTTCCAGCAATGGAACGCCTTCCCGCACCTCACGGTGATGGAGAACGTGATGCTCGCCCCGCGCAAGGTGCTCGGCAAAAGCCGTCAGGAGGCTGAAGAAATCGCCGTGCGCCAGCTCACCCATGTGGGACTTGGCGACAAGCTCAAGGTGTTTCCGAGCAAGCTTTCCGGCGGTCAGCAACAGCGCATGGCGATTGCCCGGGCACTGGCCATGTCGCCGGACTACATGCTGTTCGACGAAGCCACTTCTGCCCTCGACCCGCAACTGGTCGGTGAAGTGCTGGACACCATGCGCCTGCTCGCCGAGGAAGGCATGACCATGGTCTTGGTGACCCACGAAATCCGCTTCGCCCGGGATGTGTCGGATCGGGTGGCGTTCTTTCGCGACGGCAAGATCCACGAAATCGGTTCACCGGACCAGGTGATCGGCCAGCCGCAACGCGCGGAAACCGCCGACTTCCTGAAGTCGGTGTTGTAACCCACAGTCAGGCCTCAGGAGACAGTCATGCGTTCGAGCAAGATCATTCATGTGGTGAGTTGCCACGCCGAAGGTGAAGTCGGTGACGTTATCGTCGGCGGCGTCGCACCACCGCCCGGCGCAACCCTCTGGGAGCAGTCGCGCTGGATTGCCGAGGACCAGACCCTGCGCAACTTCGTGCTGAACGAGCCGCGCGGCGGCGTCTTTCGTCACGTCAATCTGCTGGTGCCGTCCAAGAACCCGCTCGCCGACATGGCGTGGATCATCATGGAACCGGCTGATACGCCGCCGATGTCCGGTTCCAACTCGCTGTGCGTAGCCACGGTACTGCTCGACAGCGGCATTTTACCGATGACCGAACCGCTGACCCGGCTGGTGCTCGAAGCCCCAGGCGGCTTGATCGAAGTGACTGCCCAGTGTCGCAACGGCAAGGCCGAGCGGGTCGAGGTGCGGAACGTGGTGTCGTTTGCCGACAAGCTCGATGCCTGGATCGAAGTCGAAGGCCTCGGCTCGCTGCAAGTCGATACTGCCTATGGCGGCGACAGCTTCGTGATCGTCGATGCCCAGCGCCTGGGCTTCTCGCTGACCGCTGATGAAGCGGCGGACCTGGTTGCCAGCGGCCTGAAGATCACTCAAGCAGCCAATGAACAATTGGGTTTCGTGCACCCGCTGAACCCGGATTGGGAGCATATTTCGTTCTGCCAGATCGCCGCGCCGCTCGACCGCACCAACGGTGTGGCCAGTGCCGCCAATGCGGTGGTGATCCGCCCCGGCAAGATCGATCGCTCGCCCTGCGGCACCGGTTGCTCGGCGCGCATGGCGGTGCTGCACGCCAAAGGCCAACTGGCAGTGGGTGAAGTGTTCATCGGGCGTTCGATCATCGGTTCCGAGTTTCGTTGCCGGATCGACAGCACCAGCGAAATCGCCGACCGTCCGGCCATTATCCCCTGCCTGTCCGGGCGCGCCTGGATCACCGGCACCCACCAGCATCTGCTCGACCCAAGCGATCCTTGGCCGGGCGGTTATCGACTGTCCGACACCTGGCCCGTCGAACTGACTATTTGAAACACCGTACCTGGCAAAACCCTTTGAACCCCACGGCACTTTCAGTGCTCAATTTAAACGTATACGAAATACTATAAAATCATCTTTGGAGGCAACATGAGCAAGCACGTTAACTGGAGCGGCGTTTTCCCTGCGGTCACTACTCAGTTCAACCCGGACTTTTCCATCGACTATGAAGGCACGCACAAGGTCATCAGCGGGCTGGTGCGTGACGGCGTGTCGGGGCTGGTGATCTGCGGCACCGTCGGCGAGAACACCTCGCTGAGCACCGAAGAAAAAATCAGCCTGGTGGAAGTCGCCAGGGACGCCGCCGCAGGTCGGGTGCCGGTGATCTCCGGTGTCGCCGAATTCACCAGCGCCAACGCCAGCAAGGTCGCCAAGGAAATCCAGCGCGTGGGCGCCGACGGCATCATGTTGATGCCGGCGCTGGTCTACTCCTCGAAGCCCTTCGAGACCGCCGCGCACTTTCGCAGCGTCGCCGCCAGCATCGACCTGCCGGTGATGGTCTACAACAACCCGCCGATCTACAAAAACGATGTCACACCGGACATCCTGATCTCCCTGGCCGACTGCGACAACGTCGTCTGCTTCAAGGATTCCTCGGGCGATACCCGGCGCTTCATCGATGTGCGCAATGAAGTCGGCGACCGTTTTGTGCTGTTCGCCGGACTCGATGACGTGGTGCTCGAAAGCATTGCCGTCGGTGCGGTGGGCTGGGTTTCCGGGATGTCCAATGCCTTCCCGAAAGAAGGCGAGACGCTGTTCCGCCTGGCCCGCGACGGCCGCTTCAAAGAGGCCATGCCGATCTACGAATGGTTCATGCCACTGCTGCACCTCGATGCCCGCCCGGACCTGGTGCAGTGCATCAAGCTCTGTGAAGAACTGATGGGTCGCGGCACAGCGCTGACCCGCCCGCCTCGCCTGGGTCTGCTTGACCACGAGCGCAGCGAGGTCGAGACGCTGGTCAAGGCCGCGCTCGCCAATCGCCCGAGCTTGCCGGACGTCGGTCTGTAACCGCCCCTCCCCACTGCCGCGCTCGGCATCGAGCGCGGCCATGCCGAGCATTTTTTATGTCTGCCATTATCGGCCACAACTTTATCGGCTTCGGCCGTAGCGCCGCAGGTGATCAGGTCCTGCACAGCGTCGACGCCCACAGCGGTGAACCGCTGCCCTATGGCTTTAGCCAGGCCAGCACCGAGGAAATCGACAACGCCGCCCACTGCGCTGCCAGGGCCTACCCGATTTATCGCAACCTGCCGGCCAGTGTCCGCGCCGGTTTTCTCGAGACCATCGCCGAAGAAATTGACGCACTGGGCGATGACTTCATCGCCATCGTCTGCCGCGAGACGGCCTTGCCCGCTGCGCGAATTCAGGGCGAACGGGCGCGAACCAGCGGCCAGTTGCGGCTGTTCGCCCGGGTCCTGCGTCAAGGCGACTTCCTCGGTGCGCGTATCGACCGCGCCCTGCCTGAGCGCCAACCTTTGCCACGGCCCGATCTGCGCCAATGGCGCATCGGCCTGGGTCCCGTGGCGGTGTTCGGTGCGAGCAACTTTCCGCTGGCGTTTTCCACCGCCGGCGGCGATACCGCCGCCGCCCTGGCCGCCGGTTGCCCGGTGGTGTTCAAGGCCCACAGCGGGCATATGGCAACCGCCGAGCTGGTAGCAGCAGCGATCATTCGCGCGGCACAGCGCAGTGGCATGCCCGAGGGCGTGTTCAACATGATTTATGGCGCGGGCGTCGGTGAGGCGCTGGTCAAACACCCGGCGATCCAGGCGGTAGGGTTCACTGGCTCGCTCAACGGTGGCCGGGCGCTGTGCGACATGGCTGCTGCACGGCCGCAACCGATACCGGTGTTTGCCGAGATGTCGAGCATCAACCCGGTGCTGCTGCTACCCGCCGCCCTGGCAGCCCGCAGCGCAAGCATCGCCAGTGAGTTGAGCGCTTCGATCGTGCTGGGGGGCGGCCAGTTCTGTACCAATCCGGGTTTGATCATCGGCCTGCGCTCGACGGCGTTCAGCGCCTTCATCGAACAACTCACCGCACAGATCAACGAAAAACCGCCCCAGACCCTGCTCAACAGCGGTACCCGGCGTAGCTACGAAGGCGGCGTGCAGCGCTTGCTCGAACATCCACGGGTAGCGCGTTTGAGCGGCGCCTGCGCGTCAGGCAATCAGGTGCAGCCGCAGTTGTTCAAGGCTGACGTCAGTCTGCTGCTTGAGGGGGATGAGGTACTGCAAGAAGAAGTGTTCGGTCCGGCCAGCATCGTGCTGGAGGTGGCCGACGAGCGAGAGCTCAGGTTGGCGCTGCTGGCCTTGCACGGGCAACTGACCGCCACGCTGATCGCCGAACCGCAAGACCTTGCGCTGTGCGCGCAGCTGATACCGATCCTCGAACAGAAAGCCGGACGCCTGCTGCTCAACGGCTATCCGACCGGTGTCGAAGTGTGCGATGCAATGGTCCACGGCGGACCGTATCCCGCGACGTCGGACGCTCGCGGCACCTCGGTCGGCAGCCTCGCAATCGAGCGGTTCCTGCGACCGGTGTGCTATCAGAACTGTCCGGACAAATTACTGCCGGACGCCCTGAAGAACGCCAATCCGCTGGGGATTTTGCGTCTGGTCGACGGGGTGTATACCCGCAAGGAATTGAATCAAGCGGGCTGACGCCCGCTGTTCACCATCAGTCGAACTGTGCGCGCATCCAGGCCTGGTACTCGGCAACACCAGGCTCGCCTTCGCGGGGGGCCCAATGCGCATGTTCACCCTCGCCCACCGGACGATAAGGACCGGCCTTGCATTCGAACATCACGCTGTCTGCTTCCAGCACCACCAGACCGTGGTAGACCCCCGTTGGCAGGTCTACCCCCACCGAATCGCCACCGCCCTGCAAGACTCGCTTGGCAACCACCTGGCCCGCGTCATCAAATACCAGCACCCCCAGACGGCCCTTGAGGACCAACAAGGTTTCAGCCTTGTCGCCGCCCAAATGCCGATGAGGTGGAATGTAGGTCGATGGCTGCAATCCAATCGCCATGCGGTGGCACGACTCCTCCATCTGGTGGAAGTTGTGATGCTGCCGACCACGAGGATTGGCCGCAGCCTTCTCGGTCAGCTCGGTAAACAGTGTTTGATCAAGAAAGCTCGGCGTGGTCATGCTTACATTCCTTTGACGGCGTAGATCCCGGCGGCGTTGCGCCAGTAGCCTTTGTAGTCCATGCCGTAACCGAAGATGTAGCGGTCGATGCACGGCAGGCCGACGAAATCGGCTTTCAGGTCCGGGCGAGCCTTGCGGTCGTGCTTTTTATCGATCAGTACCGCGGTGTGTACGGCGCGGGCGCCAGCATGTTTGCAGAAGTCGATGATCGCGCCCAGGGTGTGGCCTTCGTCGAGGATGTCGTCGATGATCAGCACGTCACGGTCGATGAACGAGATTTCTGGCTTGGCCTTCCAGAACAGGTCGCCGCCGCTGGTTTCGTTGCGATAGCGGGTAGCGTGCAGGTAGGACGCTTCCAGCGGGAAATTCAGATGGGTCAGCAGCTTGCCGGAGAAAATCAGGCCGCCGTTCATCACGCAGAACACCACCGGGTTGCTTTCAGCCAGCTGATCATTGATTTGCGCACCAACGCGGGCGATGGCCGCCTCGACTTCAGCTTCGGTGTACAGGCAGTCAGCCTCTCGCATGATTTGACGGATATGCTCGAGATCAGCGGACATGGTGCTCTCCAAGGGGGGTGGCGGATTCGGAAAAGCGAGCAAAGGTACGCATCCAGCCGGGTCAGATCAAGCGTTTCTGGACTAACGTACTGTATGTCTATAGGACAACACCCTCGGATAGATTAATCTAGGCCGGTTTTTTTGCCTGCCGCCGGAGCCTTCCCCTATGCCCATCCGTGAGATCCGCCATCCGCTGATCCGACACAAACTTGGCCTTATGCGCCGCGCCGACATTAGCACGAAGAATTTCCGCGAGCTCGCTCAGGAAGTCGGTGCCCTGCTGACCTACGAGGCGACCAAAGACCTGCCCCTTGAAACCTACGATATCGAAGGCTGGTGCGGCACTGTTTCGGTCGAGAAGATCGCCGGCAAGAAAATTACCGTGGTGCCGATCCTGCGCGCCGGCATCGGCATGCTGGAAGGCGTGCTCAGCCTGATTCCGGGCGCCAAAGTCAGCGCCGTGGGCGTGGCCCGCAACGAGGAAACCCTCGAAGCGCACACGTATCTGGAAAAACTGGTTCCGGAAATCGACGAACGCCTGGCAATGATCATCGACCCGATGCTCGCCACCGGCGGCTCGATGGTCGCCACCATCGACCTGCTGAAAAAGGCCGGTTGCAAGGACATCCGCGCGATGGTCCTGGTGGCGGCCCCTGAAGGCATCGCCGCGGTAGAGAAGGCTCACCCGGACGTGACCATCTACACCGCGTMAATTGATCAAAAATTGAACGAACACGGCTATATCATTCCTGGTCTGGGCGATGCCGGTGACAAGATCTTCGGTACCAAGCAGAAGGACGCGTGAGCATGCAGGATGAGTTCAACGACCCGCTCTGGCGCACGGTGCTGTCTGGCGCGCAGATGCTGTTCGTGGCGTTTGGCGCGTTGGTGTTGATGCCATTGATTACCGGCCTCGACCCGAATGTCGCGCTGTTCACGGCGGGCCTCGGGACTCTGTTGTTCCAGCTGGTCACCGGGCGGCAAGTGCCGGTGTTCCTGGCGTCGAGCTTTGCCTTCATCACCCCGATCATTCTCGCCAAGGGCCAGTTCGGCCTCGCGGCGACCATGGGTGGGGTGATGGCGGCAGGCTTCGTTTATACCTTTCTCGGCGTGGCCGTAAAGATCAAGGGCACCGGTTTCATCGACCGTTTGTTGCCACCAGTGGTGATTGGCCCGGTGATCATCTCGATCGGCCTGGCGATGGCGCCGATTGCCGCGAACATGGCGATGGGCAAGGCCGGTGACGGTTCCGAACTGATTCACTACCAGACCGCCATGATGATCTCCATGCCGGCGCTGCTGACGACACTGATCGTGGCGGTGTTCGGCAGAGGCATCTTCCGCCTGGTGCCGATCATCTCCGGTGTACTGGTCGGGTTTGGCATGGCGTTCTTCTTCGGCGTCGTCGACACCGCGAAGATTGCTGCCGCGCCGTGGTTTGCGTTGCCGCACTTCACCGCTCCGGAATTCAACTGGCAGGCGATTCTGTTCATTGTCCCGGTGGCGCTGGCCCCGGCCATCGAGCATATCGGTGGGGTGATCGCGGTCGGCAGCGTGACCGGACGTGATTACCTGAAGAAGCCCGGCCTGCACCGCACGCTGTTTGGCGACGGCATCGCGACCACTGCCGCCGGCCTGCTCGGTGGCCCACCTAACACCACGTACGCCGAAGTGACGGGCGCGGTGATGCTGACCAAGAACTACAACCCGAAAATCATGACCTGGGCGGCGATCTTTGCTATCAGCCTGGCGTTTATCGGCAAGTTCGGTGCGCTGCTGCAAAGCATCCCGGTGCCGGTGATGGGCGGGATTCTTTGCCTGTTGTTCGGGTCGATTGCTGCGGTGGGCATGAACACCATGATCCGCCACAAGATCGATTTGGCCGAAGCGCGCAACCTGGTGATTGTCTCGGTCACGCTGGTGTTCGGGATTGGCGGCATGCTGGTCGGCACCGGTACCGGCGCGCAAGACTTCGGCCTCAAGGGCATCGCGCTGTGCGCTGTCGTGGCGATTGCGCTGAACCTGATCCTGCCGGGCAATGACAGCTGGAAGCACAAGAAGGCGGATGAGCCGTTGCTTTAACGGCTTACACAGCCCCCTGTGGCGAGGGAGCTTGCTCCCGCTGGGTCGCGAAGCGACCCTAAAACCTGCAACCGCATATCTTCAGACATATCGCGTTTGCCGAATTTACGACTGCTTCGCAGCCGAGCGGGAGCAAGCTCCCTCGCCACATTACCGCTCGCCTACAAAGCCAACGGCGCCCTTTCACACAAGGTGTTCAACGCCTGCGCCCACTGCGGGTCATCGTTGAGACACGGCACCAGCACCAACTCCTCGCCTCCCGCCTCGCGGAACTGCTCGAGCCCACGGTCACCGATTTCTTCCAGGGTTTCGATGCAGTCGGCCACGAACGCCGGGCACATCACCAGAATCTTCTTCACGCCCTGCTTGGCCAACGCGTCGAGACGCGCTTCGGTGTAGGGTTCGATCCATTTGGCGCGGCCCAGCCGTGACTGGAACGACACCGACCATTTGCCGTCCGGCAAGCCCAAGCGCTCGGCAAATGCTGCCGCGGTACGCAGGCACTGACCGCGATAACAGGTTGCAACCACTTCCGGCGGCGCGCCGGCACAGCAATCACCGTCGCCCTCAAAGCTATGGCCCGGGTTGAGCTTCTTCAAGTGCCGCTCCGGCAATCCATGGAAACTCAGCAACAGGTGATCGTAATCCTGCTCCAGGTACGGCCTGGCGCTGGCAACCAGCGCGTCGAGGTATTCCGGCTGATCGTAGAACGGCTGGAGAATCGAGAACTGCACATCCAGTTTCTTCTCGCGCACCACCCGCTTGGCCTCTTCAATCACCGTGGTCACGGTGCTGTCGGCGAACTGTGGATAAAGCGGTGCGAGGGTGACTTTTTTGATCCCTTGAGCCGCCATGCGGGTCAACACCGACTCAATCGACGGCTCGCCGTAACGCATGGCCAACTCGACCGGCCCCTGGGTCCACTGCGCGGTCATCGTTTGCTGCAAACGGCGACTGAGCACCACCAGCGGCGAACCTTCGTCCCACCAGATCGAGGCATAGGCGTGAGCCGATTGCTCAGGGCGCTTGATCAGAATCAGCGAGACCAGCAAACGTCGCACTGGCCATGGCAGGTCAATGACGTAAGGGTCCATCAGAAATTGATTGAGGTAGCTGCGCACGTCCGCCACCTGTGTGGAAGCGGGCGAACCCAGATTGACCAGGAGCAACGCGTGATCGGTCATGCAACGTCCTATTTCAAAGGCGGCTGGACAGGTCGTCCAAGGCCGCACGCAAATCAGTGAAGCGGAATGTGAAACCTGCCGCCAGCAAGCGCGCCGGTGTTGCCCGCTGACCACCCAGCAGCAACAGTGACAACTCGCCAAGAGCGACCTTCAGGGCARATGATGGCATCGGCATGAACGCCGGCCGATGCAAAACGCTGGCGAGGGTCTTGGCAAACTCGCGATTGCGCACCGGTTTTGGCGCGCAGGCATTATAAGGACCGCTGGCGTCTTTCTGATGCAGAAGAAAATCAATCAGGGCGATTTGATCATCGATGTGAATCCACGGCATCCACTGCCGACCATTGCCGATCGGCCCGCCCAGCCCCCATTTGAACGGCAATAACAGCCGCGACAAAAAGCCGCCCTCCGCCGACAGCACCAACCCGGTACGCACCAGCACTACCCGAATCCCCAACGCCTCGGCGCGCTGTGCGGTCTCCTCCCAGGCAATGCACAACTGGCTGGCGAAGTCTTCGCTGACCGGCGGCGATGTCTCGGTCAACTCACGCTCACCGCCGTCGCCGTACCAGCCGACTGCAGAGCCCGAAATCAACAACTGCGGTTTCTGCTCGCAGCTTTCAAGCCACGCCAGCAGGGTTTCGGTAAGCTTGATACGACTGCTCCAGAGCAGCGCCTTGCGTCGATGAGTCCAGAGGCGATCAGCAATCGGTGCTCCAGCGAGATTGATCACCGCATCCACCGGGCGTTGGCCAATGTCTTCCAGACGCCTGATGCCACGTACCTGAGCGCCGCACAATTTGGCGACTTGTTCCGGCCTGCGACTCCACACCGTCAGACTATGGCCCTGGCTCAACCAGTGTCGGCAGAGTTGACGTCCTATCAAACCAGTACCGCCGGTCAGCAATATGTGCATGACATCTTCCTCGCGTGGCGTTTTACCCTGATCACTAGTCTATTTTTATAAGCAGGGATGTTTCGGATCTGGCAGGTTCTGTGTTTAACAATAGGCCAACCTGCCAGAACGAGAACGCTGAAAGTTATACCAGAAATCGATGTTGTATAGGTTTAACCTGCAGCGTAGCCTGTACAGAAAGGTAAACGAGGCCTCTATGACTGTACCCATCGCAATCATCGGCACCGGCATCGCCGGACTCTCGGCAGCCCAAGCCTTGCAAGAGGCCGGGTACGTCGTTCAATTGTTCGATAAAAGCCGTGGCAGCGGCGGTCGCATGTCGAGCAAACGCAGCGACGCCGGCGCACTGGACATGGGCGCACAATATTTCACCGCCCGTGATCGCCGCTTTGTCATTGAAGTCCAGCGCTGGCAAGCCAATGGCTGGGTTGCCGAATGGACGCCGCAGCTCTACCACTATCAGGGTGGCCAGCTCAGCCCATCACCGGATGAACAGACCCGCTGGGTCGGCACCCCACGCATGAGCGCCATCACCCGCGCGCTGATCGGTGATACGGAAGCGCATTTCGCTTGCCGGATTACCGAGGTCTATCGTGGCGAAGAACATTGGCATTTGCAGGATGCCGAAGGCTTCACCCATGGTCCCTTCAGCCATGTCGTCATCGCTACGCCTGCGCCGCAAGCCACTGCCCTGCTGGCCGCCGCGCCGAAACTCGCCGGGGTCGCCGCCGGGGTGAAAATGGACCCGACCTGGGCCATTGCGCTGGCCTTCGACACGCCACTGGATACGCCGATGGAAGGCTGCTTTGTACAGGACAGCCCACTCGACTGGCTGGCGCGTAACCGCAGCAAACCGGGGCGCGACACCACCCTCGACACCTGGGTATTGCACGCCAACAGCAACTGGAGCCGACAACATATCGACCTGTCTAAAGAGGCAGTGATCGAGCAACTGCACGGCGCCTTCGCCGAGTTGCTGCACGATTCCATGCCTGCGCCGGTCTTCAGCCTTGCCCATCGCTGGCTCTACGCCCGTCCGTCCAGCAGCCATGAATGGGGCGTATTGGCCGATGCCGACCTGGGCTTGTACGTGTGTGGCGACTGGTGCCTGTCAGGGCGGGTCGAAGGCGCCTGGATGAGCGGCCAGGAAGCGGCTCGCCGCCTGCACGCGCACCTGCAGTGAAACGCGTCAACCCGCGCAGACATTGCACGATGAATCCCACAGGAAGAGGGAGCCGGTAAAACTTGTACAAATAATTTGACTTGTACACCCTTGGATCTATGATCAAACCGTGTTGTACAGCGCGAACAGCCTGTACAGGTATAGATCCGAGGTGCCTCCATGCCCAGCGACTCAGCAAGCAAACCGAAAATCGCTGTCAGTGCCTGCCTGATGGGCGCCGAGGTGCGTTACAACGGCGGGCATAAAGCCTCTCCGCTGTGCAGTCGAACCCTCACGGATTATTTCGAGTTCATTGCAGTGTGCCCGGAGGTCGCCATCGGTCTGGGGGTTCCCCGTGAACCGATTCGACTGGTCGGCGATCCGCAGCATCCTCACGCCGTCGGTACAGTTCATCACGAACTGGATGTCACTGAGCCGCTGACGAACTACGGCCAGCAAATGGCCGGTGCGCTGGGCGATATTTGCGGCTATATCTTCATGCAGAAATCACCGTCCTGTGGCCTGGAGCGGGTCAAGGTTTACCACCCCAACGGCAGCCCGCACGACGGCGGTGCACGCGGCATCTACGCTCAAGCATTTTGCGCCCGCCACCCGGACCTGCCGGTGGAAGAAGACGGTCGACTGAACGATCCGGTACTGCGCGAGAATTTCCTGACCCGGGTATTTGCCTACGCGGCCTGGCAGGAGCTGCTGAAAAACGGCTTGAGTCGCAATGGCCTGACTGACTTTCACGCACGCTACAAGTACCTGTTGATGGCCCATAACCCACTGCAATACAAAGCCTTGGGCAAGCTCTTGGGTGATATGGGCCAGACTGATCCCGATGAACTCGGCCCGCGCTATTTCAGCGAGCTGATGACGGCACTGAAAAAATGCGCCACCCGCGGCACCCACACCAATGTACTGCAACACCTCAGCGGCTATTTCAAACAGGTCATCAGCGCCGAAGACAAACAGGAAGTGCAGCACGTGATCGGCCAGTACCGCCACGGCATCGTGCCCTTGGTGGTACCGCTGACATTGCTCAAGCATCACTTGCGCCATCATCCCGATCCGTACGTCATGCGGCAGACGTACCTGCAACCGCACCCTGAAAACCTCAGCTTGCGAAACGCGATTTAAATGAAAACCGAACCTGACACTCATCCCCATGACGACGCCCCTGGCGCCGACTATCAACAGGCCCTTGAGGACGGTTGGCTGCCGATCCGCGATGTCGCCCGAATCACCGGCGTCAACGCCGTTACTCTGCGCGCCTGGGAACGCCGTTACGGGCTGATCGTGCCGCAGCGCACGCCCAAGGGACACCGGCTGTTCTCGGCAGAGCATGTGCAACGGATCCATAACATCCTCACCTGGCTCAATCGCGGCGTAGCCGTCAGCCAGGTCAAGCAACTGCTGGGTATGCCACAAACGTTGAGCGGCCCCGTCGGGAACGACTGGCACGCCTTGCGAGTGAACCTGATACAGGCGATCAGCCAACTGGCCGAGCGTCAGGTCGACGACACACTCAATCAGGCCATGTCGCTGTATCCACCGCGCACCTTGTGCGAGCAACTGCTGATGCCGCTGCTGGCCGAACTCGAGCAGCGCTGGCAAGGTCAGTTCGGCGCGCAGATGGAGCGGGCGTTCTTTTATTCCTGGTTGCGCAGCAAGTTCGGTGCGAGGGTCTACCACAACAACCGTCAGTTGCGCGGCACGCCGTTGCTGCTGATCAATCACTCCGACTTACCCCTGGAGCCGCATCTGTGGCTCACCGCCTGGCTCGTCAGCAGCGCCGATTGCCCCGTGGAAGTGTTCGACTGGCCGTTGCCGACCGGTGAACTGGCGCTGGCGGTCGAGCATCTGCAAGCGCGCGGTGTGCTGCTGTATTCCAGTCAATCAATCGATCTCAAACATTTATCGAAACTTCTGACCAATGTCGGTTGCCCAAAACTCATTGCCGGCCCTGCGGTGTGCATCCACCACGCCGAGTTGTCCGCCAAAACCTCTGAAATAGCCGATTTATTTCTGGCCGAAGATCCGTTGTCGGCCCATCAGGCACTGGTGCAGCGTGGGCTCATTTAAATGCTTGTAGGCAAAACTTCCTTCCAATTGATCTGGCTGCGCAGCGACTTGCGTCTGCATGACAACACTGCCCTCTCGGCCGCCGCAGCTCGTGGCCCGTGCGTGGCGGTGTATTTGTTGAGCCCGCAGCAATGGCAGATCCACGACGATGCACCGTGCAAAGTGGATTTCTGGCTGCGTAACCTGCGCGAGTTGAGCCAGGCCCTCGGCGAGCTGAACATTCCCTTGCTGATCCGTACTGCCGAGCGCTGGGAAGATGCACCGCGGGTACTTGGCCAGTTAGGCACAGAGCTGAACGTCGAGGCGGTTCACGTCAACGAGGAATACGGCGTAAACGAAAGTCGCCGTGATGCGGCCGTCAGCAAGACTCTCGACGCAGCGGGCATTGGCTTTTACAGCTACCTCGATCAATTGCTGTTCAAGCCCGGCAGCGTGCTGACCAGGACCGGTACGTACTTCCAGGTCTTCAGCCAGTTCCGCAAAGCCTGCTGCGCCCGCTTGTACGGCGCGTTGCCCCGCCTGATTGCCGCCCCCGGGGTTCAGGTGCCAACGGCCATCAACCGTGACCCGATTCCATTACAGGTCGAGGGTTTCGAGGCTCCGCACGAACAGCTACGCGCACTCTGGCCGGCTGGCGAAGGAGAAGCCCATCGGCGTCTGGAATACTTCGCCCAAGGGCCGCTCGACGATTACAAAGACCAACGCGACTTCCCGGCGAAACCCGGTACCAGCCAGTTGTCCGCGTACCTCGCAGCCGGGGTGATTTCGCCACGCCAGTGCTTGCACGCCGCCGTGCAAAGCAATCAAGGCGAGTTCGAAAGCGGCAGCGCCGGTGCTGTCGCCTGGATCAACGAACTGCTCTGGCGCGAGTTTTACAAACACATTCTGGTGGGCTATCCACGGGTCTCCCGACACCGCGCCTTTCGCCCGGAAACCGAAGCCCTTGCCTGGCGCGACGCTCCGGATGAGCTGGCGGCCTGGAAAGAGGCGCGTACCGGGTTGCCGATCATCGACGCCGCCATGCGCCAACTGCTGGAAACAGGCTGGATGCACAACCGTCTGCGGATGCTGGTGGCGATGTTCCTGACAAAAAACCTGCTGATCGACTGGCGCGAAGGCGAGCGTTTTTTCATGCGCCATTTGATCGATGGCGATCTGGCCGCGAATAACGGCGGCTGGCAGTGGAGCGCTTCCACCGGCACCGATTCGGCGCCCTGGTTCCGGATTTTCAACCCGCTGAGCCAGTCGGAAAAATTCGACGCGGAGGGTCTGTTCATCAAGCACTGGCTGCCGGAGCTGGCGGGGCTGGACAACAAAGCTATCCATAACCCGGCGGCCTTGGGCGGATTGTTTGGTGTGGCCGACTATCCGCAACCAATCGTCAATCTGGGTCAGTCACGCGAACGCGCACTGGCGGCATTCAAACATTTGCCTTCGCGTCTGGATCTCGGAGCGATACATGACTGAAAAGGAGAGTGGATTGAGTCATACAACGCCACGACGGTATTGGCTGACAGGAGCCGGCAACGGCATTGGTGCTGCACTGGCCGAAGAACTGTTGAAGTCCGGCATGCACCTGGCGGTCAGCGCCCGCGCGATTGCGCCTTTAAAAGTCCTGGCCCATCGGTATCCGGGGCAAGTGCTGGTGGTGGCGGGCAATCTGACCAACAGCCAGACCGTGCGCGAGATCGGCGAACGTATCCAGCAGGAGTGGGGCTCGCTGGACACCGTAATTATTAATGGCGGCACCTGTGAATATGTTGACACCCAGCAGTTCGACGCCTCGATCATCGAACATGTGGTGCGTACCAACCTGCTCGCCAGCAGCTATTGCATCGAAGCCGCCCTGCCGTTGCTGCACGCGGGCATCGCCCCCCTTCTGGTGGGTATCGTCAGCTCGGTAACCGACCTGGCCCTGCCTCGGGCCGAAGCCTATGGTGCCTCGAAAGCCGGGCTGCGGTTTCTGTTTGAGTCCCTGCGCACCGATCCGGCATCGGAAGGCGTGGAAGTCACCCTGGTTAGCCCCGGCTCCGTCGCCACCCTGCTGACCGGGAACAACGATTATCCGACGCCACAGATCTGGTCGGCCGACAAAGCCGCGCGCCATGTCGTCGAAACCCTCAAGCAGCGCCCGCAGGAAATCCCCCTCATGGCCCTGTCCATGGCTGCACTCTGGCCTTTGTCGAAAATGTCCAACCGCGCAAAACTAGTGATCGGCAAACGCGTGGTCAGGCGCTCGCCGCCAAGCATCGATACGCCACAAACCGGTCACGATCAACGCCTGTCGACACCCCCATCCGGATGAACGCCCGGCAGACCTTTCACACAGCACCGACGCGCTGCCTTACACTGCGCACCTATGAACACGATCCCCATCAAGACCATCGCTGAACCGGTGGTCACTTGCTCGACCTGTGCAGCCTGCTGTTGCCAGCTCGAAGTCATGCTGATCACCGACACAGGCGTGCCCGAACGTTTTATCGACACCGACGATTGGGGCGGGGAAGTCATGCTGCGCCTGGATGACGGCTGGTGCGCCGCGCTGGATCGCGACAGCATGATGTGCACCATTTATGAAAAGCGCCCGCTGATCTGCCGGGAGTTCGAGATGGGTGCGCCGGAGTGCATCGACGAGCGTCAGGGGATTGCGACGGCGTATCGCTGAGTACAAGTTAACCAAATACACCTGTGGGAGCGAGCCTGCTCGCGATAGCGGTTTAACATTCAACATTGCAGCTGACTGTCAGACCGCTATCGCGAGCAGGCTCGTAAAGCAGCCTGTCATTACAGCGGCATCGTGTAATGCAACGCGAAGCTTTCTATGCCGTCATTGGTGATGTTGATATGGGCGTTGGAGTAATGCGTCGCGCGAATCCCGATTTCATGCCCGCCAGCAAACCGCAGGCCGAACCCCAGGCGGTCTTCGAATTGAAAGGCCGAGCCCAACCGTCGGTCTTCCACTTCGTCGTGAGCGAACAGCGCAACGCCGATGCCGGCTTCCAGATAAGGTTTGACGGTTTGCCCGGCAAACTCATAAACGAACACCGGAGAGAACGACAGGCTGTGATTGCTTACGGTCTTRTCACCATTCCAATAGGTGTACGCACCGCTCCAGTAGCCCGTCACGCGCCCGACATCAGTCTGCCACCAGCTTTTATCCCAATCCCATTGCAGGCCCAGGCGATACGTCTGGGTCGAACCGCTGGTATGGCCAACCGCAAACTCGACGCCAGCCGCTTGTGCGGTAAAACTGTGCCCCAACAACGCGACCGCGATCGCGGCTAAACAGAACAGTCGCTTCATGAGAAACATCCTTTTCTGAACGATTATGTTTGTTTTTTTGGCTCAACAGACGCGCCATGAAGATCCACGCTTCAATAGGAATGCATCCACTTGAAGCGCTCCCCAAACGACTTTCTACAGACTGAAGCTTTGCACAACACCGGCGTTATGCCAGAGCAGCGGCAGGATATTTCTCAAATGCTCGGGGCTGGCACTGGTCCAGAACTGCGCGTCGCGAGGTGGCCCCTCTGCGAGCAACTCACGCTCGGCCAGCAGGCGCTGGGTTTGCCGGGCAACCGCCGCGCCAGTATCGATCAGGCTGATGTCGGCGGGGAGCATCTGCTTGAGCAATGGCTTGAGGAAAGGATAGTGCGTGCAACCGAGAATAATCGTGTCACACCCGGCCGCCAGCAAGGGTTCGAGATAACCAGCCAGTAACTGGCATAGCTCCTGGCTGTGCAGGTCACCGGCTTCGATCAGCTCCACCAACCCTGGGCACGGCTGAGTGATGACCCGCACATCGGTGGCGAAACGGTCGAGCAAGGCAGCGAACTTGGCGCTCTGCAACGTCCCGGTGGTGGCGAGCACACCGACCACGCCACTGCGAGTGGCCGCGGCGGCTGGCTTGACCGCAGGCTCCATGCCGATGATGGGCCAGTCCGGGTAGTCGCGACGCAAATCCGCGACACCGGCCACGGTTGCCGTGTTGCAGGCCACGACCAAGGCCTTGGCGCCTTGCCGGACAAAAAACTCCGCGACTACGCTGCAACGTTGGCGAATGAACTCGGGAGATTTCTCACCATAGGGAATGTTCCCGCAATCGCCGACATACAACAGCGATTCATTGGGCAACAATTGCTGGATCTCAGCCAGCACCGACAACCCGCCGACCCCGGAATCGAACACGCCGATGGGCGCTTCACGCATGCCTGCCCCCGCAAACACTGCAGCCTGGATCACGCTTGACCCGCAACTCACGGAACCGCGTCCCCAAGGCATCGATTAATAATAACCGCCCCACCAACGGCTCACCGAACCCGACCAACAGTTTCAGCGCCTCAAGCGCTTGCAGGCTGCCCACCAACCCCACCAGCGGCCCCAGCACGCCGGCTTCGCTGCAGGTCAGTTCGGCTTCGCTGCCGTGCCCGTACAAGCAGTGGTAACACGGGCTCTCGGCGCGACGCGGGTCGAACACCGACAACTGCCCTTCCAGGCGAATCGCCGCGCCGCTGACCAGGGGTTTTCGCGCCGCCACACACGCCGCGTTCACCGCTTCGCGGGTGGAAAAATTGTCGGAGCAGTCGAGCACCACGTCAACCGCCGACACCGCAACCGCCAACGAGTCTTCGTCCAGCGCAGTGCGATGAGCGATCAGTTGAATCTCGGGGTTGATCGCCGTCAGACGACGGATAGCCGAGTCGACCTTGCTCATCCCGACGCTGTCGGTGTCGTGAATGATCTGTCGTTGCAGGTTGGTCAGGTCGACCGTGTCGAAGTCCGCCAGATGCAACTCGCCGACGCCGGCAGCCGCCAGGTACAGCGCAACCGGCGCACCCAGCCCACCGAGGCCGACGATCAAGACGCGGCTTTGCTTGAGTCGCAATTGGCCGTCGATGTCGACGTGTTGCAACAGAATCTGCCGGCTATAACGCAACAGCTCCTGATCATTCAGCACGGTAGACGCCCCAGACTGATACGTTCATGGTCACCGAGGTCCTTGCGGCTGTGGACCTCTTCAAAACCTTGGGCCAGCAACAAATCGCGCACGGCATCGGCCTGATCATAACCGTGCTCGAGCATCAACCAGCCGCCCGCTTCCAGGTGCTGCGGCGCCTGGGCGATGATCAAACGCAAGTCATCGAGCCCATCGGTGCCGGCGACCAACGCACTGGCTGGTTCGAATCGCACGTCACCGGCCACCAGATGCGGGTCGGCGCAGGCGATATAAGGCGGGTTGCTGATGATCAGCGTGTAACGATGATCTTTCAGCGCACTGAACCAGTGACTGCTGAGCACCGTGACGTTGTTCAAGTGCAGACGCTGGCGATTGCGCTCGGCCAGGGCCACGGCCTCGAGGATCCGGTCCACTGCAGTGACTTGCCAGGCTGGACGCTCGCTGGCCAAAGCCAGGGCAATCGCGCCGCTGCCGGTGCCCAGATCAAGAACCCTGGCCGGTGTTGCGGGCAACAGTTCCAGCGCAGTTTCAACCAGCAACTCGGTGTCCGGGCGCGGGATCAGTGTATGCGGCGCCACTTCCAGGTCCAGCTTCCAGAAACCCTGCTGGCCGAGAATGTAGGCCACCGGCTCGCCGGAGCGGCGGCGTTGCAGGTACTCGGCAAAGAGCAGCGCCGCTTCGCTGGGAACGATGCGCTCCGGCCAGGTGTGCAAAAAACTGCGGGACTTGCCCAAGGCAGCGGCCAGCAGCAACTCGGCATCCAGACGCGCGGTCGGCGAGTCTGGCAGGTCGGCTGCACGCAACAAACTGGCAATGATGGTCATTTATTCACCTATCGCTGCCAGTTGGTCTGCCTGGAACTCGGCCAATAACGGCTCGATCACGGCATCGACGCCACCCGCGAGGATTTCGTCGAGGGAATACAGCGTCAGGTTGACCCGGTGGTCGGTGACCCGGCCCTGGGCAAAGTTGTAGGTACGGATTCGCTCGGAACGGTCGCCCGACCCCACCAGCAACTTGCGCTCGCTGGCGATGGCATTCGCTGCGGCGCTGGTTTGCTGGTCGTTCAATTTAGCCGAAAGCCAGGACATCGCCCGCGCCCGGTTCTTGTGCTGGGAGCGTTCTTCCTGGCACTCGACCACGATGCCCGACGGCAAGTGGGTAATCCGGATCGCCGAGTCGGTCTTGTTCACGTGCTGACCGCCTGCGCCGGAAGAGCGATAGGTATCGACACGCAAATCTGCCGGGTTGATCTCGATCGCTTCCTGTTCGTCCGGCTCAGGCAACACCGCCACGGTACAGGCCGAGGTGTGGATACGGCCCTGGGATTCGGTGGCCGGAACCCGTTGCACGCGGTGCGCGCCGGACTCGAACTTCAGCTTGCCGTAGACATTGTCGCCTTCGACCCGCGCGATAACTTCTTTAAAGCCGCCATGCTCCCCGATGTTCTCCGACAGAATCTCGACCCGCCAGCCACGCCGCTCGGCGTAACGCGAATACATGCGGAACAGGTCACCGGAGAAGATCGCCGCTTCGTCACCACCGGTGCCGGCGCGAATTTCAAGGAACACGTTGCGCCCGTCGTTCGGGTCCTTGGGCAGCAGCATGCGTTGCAGGCTGGCTTCAAGTTCGATCAGTTGCTCTTTGGCTTCGCGGACTTCTTCGACGGCCATTTCGCGCATGTCCGGATCGCTGTCCTTGAGCAGCGCCTGGGCACCTTCGAGATCGCCCTGAACCTTGAGCAACTGTTTATAGGTGGCGACAATCGGCTCAACTTCCGCGTACTCCTTGGAATAGGTGCGGAATTTGTTCTGATCGGAAATGACTTCGCCATCGCCAAGCAAGGCGGTCAGTTCCTCGAAACGGTCCTGGAGGATGTCCAGCTTATTGAGCAGTGACGCTTTCATTGCGGTTTTTTATCCGAAGAGCTATCCGAGTTGCCCTCACCGAGGGCAAAGAGTTCCTGGGCCATGGCCAGCGCATCGAGGCGGCCTTCGGCGGTAAGCTTTTTCAACTGCACGCTGGGGGCATGCAACAGTTTGTTGGTCAGGCCACGAGCCAGTTGCACCAGCACATCTTCAGCGCTGCTGCCGTTGGCAAGCAGACGCTGGGCCTTTTGCAATTCCTCATCGCGCAGGCGCTCGCTCTGTTGACGATAGGCCTTGAGCACATCCACCGCCGCCAGTTCACGCAGACGAACCATGAAGTCATCGGCACCGATGGAAACCATCTCTTCCGCCGCCTGGGCAGCACCCTGACGACTCTTGAGGTTTTCAGCGACCACTTCGTGGAGATCGTCGACGCTATAGAGGTAAACGTCGTCCAACTCGCCGACTTCCGGCTCGATATCCCGTGGTACAGCGATATCAACCATGAAGATCGGTTTATGTTTGCGCAGTTTCAAGGCACTTTCTACCGCGCCTTTGCCAAGAATCGGCAACTGGCTGGCGGTCGAGCTGATGACGATATCACTGCGCACCAGTTCTGCCGGGATGTCCGAGAGTAGCACCGCGTGGGCGCCAAACTGCTCAGCCAGGATGCTGGCGCGCTCCAGGGTCCGGTTGGCGACCACGATCCGCTTCACGCCCAGCTCATGCAAATGGCGGGCGACCAGGGTAATGGTCTCGCCAGCGCCGATCAGCAATGCCTGGCTGCGCTGCAAATCGCTGAAAATCTGTTTCGCCAGGCTGACCGCGGCAAACGCCACGGACACCGGGTTTTCACCGATGGCGGTGTCGGTTCGCACCTGCTTCGCCGCATTGAACGTGGCCTGGAACAAACGCCCAAGCAGCGGACCAATGGTGCCGGCCTCGCGGGCCACGGCGTAGGCCGATTTCATCTGGCCAAGAATCTGCGGTTCGCCCAACACCAGCGAGTCGAGCCCGGAGGCGACACGCATCATGTGACGAACTGCCGCATCATCTTCGTGCACATAAGCGCTGGCACGCAGCTCATCGAGGCTCAAATGGTGATAATCGGCCAACCAGCGCAACACGGTATCGGCAGAAAGCTGATCCTGTTCTATATAGAGTTCACTGCGATTGCAGGTGGAGAGGATCGCAGCTTCGCGGCTGTCGGTGAGTCGGCAGAGCTGCTGCAAGGCCTCAACCAGCTGTTCCGGGGTAAAAGCCACGCGCTCGCGGACGTCTACGGAAGCAGTCTTGTGGTTAATACCGAGTGCAAGGAAGGCCATTCAAGATCGCTGATGATGTCGAGAAGCCGACAATTGTCCTACTTCGCCTGACTCAGAACAACCATTGCCGACTATTGTCCTGATACCTTGCCTCTATACAGGTGCTCGAGCACCTGCACAGGGATTGAGTTCAACGGCAAATTGACAGGCCGGTTATGTTTGGTCGAAGGCTTGTGTCATGATGATCCGACCGCAGGTTAGTCGTCCTCTTCCCCTATGAATAGATCTTCCGCGTTGCTCCTCGCTTTTGTCTTCCTCAGCGGCTGCCAGGCCTTGGCACCCGTTTCGCCGAGCGGCACGCCGCCGGTCGAAGGCAGCACGAAAGCCCCTGAAAAGCCCAAGGTTTACAGCTCGTTCAGCGAAGACACGATCTTCAGCCTGCTGAGCGCGGAACTGGCTGGCCAGCGCAATCGTTTCGACATCGCGCTGGACAACTACGTGACCCAGGCCGTCAATACCCAGGACCCGGGCATCTCCGAGCGAGCCTTTCGCATCGCCGAATACCTTGGCGCCGATCAGGCAGCGCTTGATAGCTCGCTGATCTGGGCGAAAAACGCGCCGAACGACCTCGAAGCACAGCGCGCCGCCGCCGTGCAACTGGCCCGCGCCGGGCGTTATGACGACTCCATGGCCTATATGGAGAAGGTTCTGCTGGGCAAGGGCGATACTCACTTCGACTTCCTCGCCCTGTCTGCGGCCGATACCGATCAGGACACCCGCAACGGCCTGATGAAAAGTTTTGACCGTTTGCTGCTGCGCCATCCGAAAAACAGCCAACTGATTTTCGGCAAGGCCCTGTTGCTGCAACAGGACGGTGACACCAAGGGTGCACTGGCACTGCTTGAGAAAAACCCTCCGCAAGACGGTGAAATCGCCCCGATTCTGTTGCGCGCACGCCTGCTGCAAAGCCTTAACCGTGGCAAAGAAGCGCTGCCGCTGCTGGAAAAAAGCATCCGCAAATACCCGGACGACAAACGCTTGCGCCTGACGTATGCCCGCATGCTGGTCGAACAGGACCGCATGAACGACGCCAAAGAGCAGTTCTCAAGCCTGGTCCAGCAGTATCCGGAAGACGACGAGTTGCGCTATTCCCTGGCACTGGTTTGCCTGGAAGCCAAGGCCTGGAAGGAAGCCAAGGGTTATCTGGAAGACCTGATCGCCCGGGAAAGCCATGTCGACTCGGCCCACCTGAACCTGGGTCGCATCGCCGAAGAACGCAACGACCCGCAAGGCGCCCTGATCGAGTACGCACTGGTCGGCCCGGGCAACGACTATTTGCCGGCGCAACTGCGTCAGTCCGACATCCTGATGAACAACGGACGCACCGCCGAAGCCCAAAGCCGTTTGGCCAGAGCACGCGACGAACAACCGGATTACGCGATCCAGCTGTATCTGATCGAAGCCGAAACCCTGTCTGCCAACAAGCAGGATGATCGCGCCTGGGCCGTTCTCGATAAAGGCTTGAAGCAGTATCCGGACGATCTGAATCTGCTTTATACCCGGGCCATGCTCGCGGAAAAACGCAATGACCTGGCGCAGATGGAAAAAGACCTGCGACTGATCATCAAGCGTGATCCGGACAACGCCATGGCGCTGAATGCCCTCGGTTACACCCTGTCCGACCGCACCACGCGTTATGACGAAGCCAAGACCTTGATCGAGCACGCGCACCAGCTGAACCCGGAAGACCCGGCCGTTCTCGACAGCCTCGGCTGGGTGAATTACCGCCTGGGCAACCTCGATGTAGCCGAACGCTACTTGCGCCAGGCCCTGGAGCGTTTCCCCGATCAGGAAGTCGCGGCGCACCTGGGTGAAGTCCTGTGGGCCAACGGCAAGCAACGCGAAGCCAAACAAATCTGGGGCAAATTCCTCAAGGAACAACCCGACAGCCCTACCCTGCGCAGCACCATCAAGCGCCTGACCGGTTCCGAGACTCTTTAAAATCATGTTTTTGCGCCACATCATCGTTTTCAGCTTCATCGCCCTGCTCGCCGGCTGCGCGGGCTTTGGCGCCCGTGAATCCGTCGAGGGCCACGGCAATTCCGCGCAATGGCGCGTGCACAAACAGCAATTGACCAGCCTCGATGGCTGGCAAATCAACGGCAAGGTCGGTATCCGGGCCCCGAAAGACTCGGGCAGCGGCACCGTGTTCTGGCTACAACGACAGGACTACTACGATATTCGCCTGTCCGGCCCGCTGGGTCGCGGCGCGGCACGCTTGACCGGTCGTCCCGGCCAAGTGTCGCTGGAAGTGGCCAACCAGGGCCGCTTTGAGGCGCCAACGCCTGAAGCCCTGCTCGAAGAACAGTTGGGCTGGAAACTGCCGGTTTCGCATTTGGTCTGGTGGGTTCGCGGATTGCCCGCACCTGACAGCAAAAGCCGCCTGAACCTGGATGCCGACAGTCGCCTGGCCAATCTCGAGCAGGATGGCTGGCAAGTCGAGTACCTCAGCTACATCCAGCAAAACGGTTATTGGCTGCCCGAGCGGATCAAACTGCACGGCACCGACCTTGATGTCACGCTGGTGATCAAGGACTGGCAACCTCGCAAATTGGGGCAATGACATGCCTGCTACTCGCCTGACCCTGCCCTCGCCGGCAAAACTGAATTTGATGCTGCATATCCTGGGTCGCCGTGAAGACGGCTACCACGAGTTGCAGACGCTGTTTCAATTTCTCGATTACGGCGACGAAATCACCTTCGCCGTACGCGATGACGGTGTCATTCGTCTGCACACCGAATTCGAAGGCGTCCCTCACGACAGCAACCTGATCGTCAAAGCCGCCAAAAAACTTCAGGAACAGTCCGGTTGTTCGCTGGGCATTGATATCTGGATCGAAAAAGTCCTGCCCATGGGCGGTGGAATCGGTGGCGGCAGTTCGAATGCGGCCACCACGCTGCTGGGCCTCAATCATCTCTGGCAACTGGACTGGGACGAGGATCAACTGGCCACGCTGGGCCTGACACTCGGCGCCGACGTCCCGGTTTTCGTGCGTGGACACGCGGCTTTCGCCGAAGGCGTGGGAGAAAAGCTCACCCCTGTAGACCCGGAAGAACCGTGGTATCTCGTACTGGTGCCGCAAGTATCTGTAAGTACAGCAGAAATTTTTTCAGATCCGCTGTTGACACGTAACTCTTCTCCCATTAAAGTGCGCCCCGTTCCCAAGGGAAACAGTCGAAATGACTGCTTACCGGTGGTAACAAGGCGTTATCCAGAGGTACGTAACGCTTTGAATTTGTTAGGTAATTTTACCGAAGCAAAACTCACCGGAACTGGAAGTTGTGTGTTTGGGGGCTTCCCAAGCAAAGCTGAAGCTGATAAAGTCTCGGCCCTTCTTACAGAGACCCTTACAGGGTTTGTAGCGAAAGGAAGCAACGTTTCGATGTTGCATCGCAAGCTGCAAAGTCTGCTCTAAAAGAACCGGGTACTGGGTACTCGTTGCAACAGATACAGGGGCGTCGCCAAGCGGTAAGGCAGCAGGTTTTGATCCTGCCATGCGTTGGTTCGAATCCAGCCGCCCCTGCCATTTTCCTATACTCATCCAGGTTACCCTCAGCCTTCAGGTACTGCGCGTGTCCAAGATGATGGTCTTTACGGGGAACGCTAACCCCGATCTGGCTCGGCGTGTTGTACGTCAGCTGCATATCCCTCTCGGTGACATTTCTGTCGGTAAGTTCTCCGACGGCGAAATCACTGCCGAGATCAATGAAAACGTCCGCGGTAAAGACGTCTTCATTATTCAGCCGACTTGCGCTCCGACCAACGATAACCTGATGGAACTCGTCGTGATGGCTGATGCCTTCCGTCGTTCCTCAGCCACTCGAATCACTGCGGTGATCCCCTACTTTGGTTATGCCCGTCAGGATCGCCGTCCGCGTTCCGCACGTGTGGCTATCAGCGCGAAAGTCGTCGCTGACATGCTTACCGTAGTCGGCATCGATCGTGTTCTCACGGTTGATTTGCATGCTGACCAGATCCAGGGCTTCTTCGATATTCCGGTAGATAACATCTACGGCTCCCCGGTACTGGTGGATGACATCGAAGATCAACGCTTCGAAAACCTGATGATCGTGTCCCCGGACATTGGCGGCGTCGTGCGTGCACGTGCTGTTGCCAAATCCCTGGGCGTGGATCTCGGGATCATCGACAAGCGCCGTGAGAAAGCCAATCACTCTGAAGTGATGCATATCATCGGTGATGTCGAAGGGCGTACCTGTATTCTGGTTGACGACATGGTCGATACCGCCGGCACCCTGTGCCACGCGGCTAAAGCCTTGAAAGAGCATGGCGCTGCCAAAGTCTTTGCCTACTGCACACACCCTGTGCTGTCGGGTCGGGCCATCGAAAACATTGAAAACTCCGTGCTGGACGAGCTGGTGGTGACTAACACCATCCCGCTGTCCGCTGCAGCACAAGCCTGTGCACGTATCCGTCAACTGGATATCGCACCGGTAGTTGCCGAAGCGGTTCGCCGCATCAGCAACGAAGAATCGATCAGCGCGATGTTCCGCTAAGGGCCCTGCCCTTCGGATACATCTCGATGACGAAAAGCGCCCCGCCCCGGCATAACCTGTCGGGGCGGGGCTTTTTTGCCCATATCGCCTTTAGCGCTGGTCGCAAACGCTGGGGCGAATGTGGTTATTTTGGAGATACAACATGAACGATTTTACTCTGAATGCTGAAGTGCGTTCCGACCTGGGGAAAGGTGCGAGCCGCCGCCTGCGTCGTCTCGCAAGCCTGGTTCCAGCTGTAGTTTACGGTGGCGAAAAAGCCCCTGAATCCATCAGCATGCTGGCCAAAGAAGTTGCCAAACTGCTCGAAAACGAAGCGGCCTACAGCCACATCATCGAGCTGAATGTTGGCGGCACCAAGCAAAACGTAATCATCAAAGCTCTGCAGCGTCACCCGGCCAAAGGCCACGTGATGCACGCTGACTTCGTACGCGTTGTTGCTGGCCAGAAACTGTCCGCTCACGTTCCTGTGCACTTCGTCAACGAAGCTGCTGCAGTGAAAAAAGGCGGCGAAATTTCGCACGTTGTTGCTGAAGTTGAAGTTTCCTGCCTGCCAAAAGACCTGCCTGAATTCATCGAAGTCGACCTGGCTAACGCCGAAATCGGTTCGATCATTCACCTGTCCGACCTCAAGGCCCCTAAAGGCGTTGAGTTTGTTGCTCTGGCTCACGGTAACGACCTGGCTGTTGCCAACGTTCACGCTCCACGTGTTGCTCCAGAAGCTGCAGAAGGCGCTGCAGAGTAATTCACTCTGTACGCCGGAGTGAGCAAATAACATCGCGGACTGGAACGTAGCGAGAAAGCGGGCGGGAACGCGAAGTTTACATACTGGTAAATGAGCATTTTTTGTCCACTTTCGCCGCACACACCTATTGCGACGATGTTATCCACCACTCCAAAGAAGGGCCCCTGATGTGACTGCCATAAAACTGATCGTTGGCCTGGGAAATCCAGGCGCCGAATACGAACAGACCCGGCATAACGCAGGGGCCTTTTTTGTTGAGCGCATCGCGCAAGCACAAGGCGTCAACCTTGTGGCCGATCGCAAATATTTCGGCCTGACCGGGCGCTTCTCGCATCAGGGTCAGGATGTTCGTCTGCTGATTCCCACCACCTACATGAACCGTAGCGGCCAGGCCGTGGCGGCTCTTGCCGGTTTTTTCCGGATCAAACCGGAAGAAATACTGGTGGCGCATGACGAACTCGACTTGCCACCCGGCGTTGCCAAGCTCAAGCAGGGCGGCGGGCATGGCGGTCACAACGGGTTGCGCGACATCATCGCGCAACTGGGCAATCAAAATACCTTTTACCGCTTGCGGCTCGGTATTGGCCACCCAGGCGTTGCCAGTATGGTTTCAAACTTTGTCCTGGGTCGTGCGCCACGCGCCGAACAGGAAAAACTCGATGCCAGCATCGACTTTGCCCTCGGCGTGCTGCCGGATATCCTCGCCGGAGAATGGAACCGCGCGATGAAAAACCTGCACAGCCAGAAGGCCTGACTCTAACTCCTAGGGGAAACACCATGGGATTCAATTGCGGCATCGTCGGCCTGCCTAACGTCGGCAAGTCCACCCTGTTCAACGCCCTGACCAAATCCGGTATCGCGGCCGAGAACTTCCCCTTCTGCACCATCGAACCGAATACCGGTATCGTGCCGATGCCGGACAAGCGTCTGGAGGCCCTGGCGGCCATCGTCAATCCAAAGCGCATCCTGCCGACCACCATGGAATTCGTCGACATCGCTGGCCTGGTTGCCGGCGCCTCGAAAGGTGAAGGTCTGGGCAACAAGTTTCTGGCCAACATCCGTGAAACCGATGCCATCGCTCACGTGGTCCGCTGCTTCGAAGACGAGAACGTGATTCACGTTTCCAACAGCGTCGACCCGAAACGCGACATCGAGATCATCGACCTTGAACTGATCTTCGCCGACCTCGACAGCTGCGAGAAGCAACTGCAGAAAGTCACCCGCAACGCCAAGGGCGGTGACAAGGACGCCGTGGTTCAGAAAGGTCTGCTGGAGCAGTTGATCGCTCACTTCACCCTCGGTAAGCCTGCGCGCAGCCTGATGAAGAACATGAGCACCGATGAGAAAGCGGTGATCCGTGGCTTCCACCTGCTGACCACCAAACCGGTCATGTACATCGCCAACGTTGCCGAGGACGGCTTCGAAAACAACCCGATGCTGGACGTGGTCAAGGCCATCGCCGAAGAAGAAGGCGCAATGGTTGTGCCGGTCTGCAACAAGATCGAAGCGGAAATTGCCGAGCTTGAAGACGGCGAAGAAAAAGACATGTTCCTCGAAGCCCTGGGCCTCGAAGAACCTGGCCTGAACCGTGTAATCCGCGCTGGCTACGAAATGCTGCACCTGCAGACCTATTTCACCGCCGGCGTTGAAGAAGTCCGCGCCTGGACCGTCCGCGTCGGTGCCACCGCACCACAAGCTGCTGGCGTGATCCACACTGACTTTGAGAAAGGCTTCATTCGCGCCGAAGTCATCGCCTACAACGACTTCATCCAGTACAAGGGCGAAGCCGGTGCCAAAGAAGCCGGTAAATGGCGTCTGGAAGGCAAGGATTACATCGTCAAAGACGGCGATGTGATGCACTTCCGCTTCAACGTCTAGCGTTGTTGGAATCGAAAAAGCCGCGTTGATTCGCGGCTTTTTTGTGGGCGTTATATCGACCTGCTATGCGCGACTAGAACAGATAGCCCATGTAGATCGCGGCGCCTCCACCGGCCTGCACACCAGCGTTCATGCCGGCCATGACCACCGCCCCCTTGGCCGACTGCAGCAACTGCCGGTTGACCGTGGAGGAGGCAATGAGCGAGGTCGCCGGGTTGGAGCTCAGAACCGCCGCCAACGCCAGCAGCTCGGGATCAAGCCCGAACAACAGGGCCGTGGCCGAACCGCCGACCACCAGCCCTGCCCGCCACCAAGGCTACGGTCAGACCGCCACCGCTGTCGGTCTGATACTGCCAGCGACTCTCATTGAGCGGGATCGGGATGTTGTAGCTCATCGTTCAAAGTCCTTTATGTGAATGAACTGCGCCGCGACCGCACTGGCGGTTAACCCTTAACAGGCCGGCAAGGGTGAACAGCAGACCAATACAACCCAGTACCCCTGGAGTGGCCCACAGTGCGGCAGGGGTATCGACCACGGCGCTACTGGCCGGCTGCTCGGGCAGGTAATACACCCGCACCGGCTGATCCTGCCGATAGCCAAAAATAAAGCCGCCCTGGGGGTAGGAAATCTTTTCACCACTGCTGGTGGTGAAGGCGATTTCGGGATGCGAACCACCGGCATTCAAGTGGCTGACGATGCCATCGGCGGTCTGTGCGTGGGCGAGGAATTCGCGTCGTTCAAGCGTGAGATTGACGACAATGCCCAACAAGCCGATACCAATCAGGGCAAAGAGCAGCCCCTGAAGCATCTTCCCGAGGCATGACGGGGTGAGGCTAGCCATGGCTTGTCTCGGTATTCGTCCATGAAAGAAGGCGGTCAGGATAACAAGAAACCACCGGGAAGTGCTTTGTACGACACAGCAGATAACGCATGTTCGGAATTGCGACGTTCTGACCGAAGCAAGGAAAGTATCGACGGTCTCGGCCAACCAGGAGCAGACCGAGAGCTGGATCAATGCCGGCCATCCTTTATAGGGTCGAGCTTGCGAGCAAGTGGGATCGGCCAGTTGCTTGGCGGGACCACTTTCGGCTGTGGATTCAACCGGTCGCGATGGTTCTGAATCAGGTTCGCAAGTCACCCGCTCTGATGAATTCGATGAGCGCTTTCAAGGCTGGGGGCACATGGTGCCGGCTGGAGTAATAAAGAAAGAATCGGCTTGGCGGTGCCTTCCATTCCTGGAGTATTTCTCTGAGATGCCCGTTCCGGATATCGTCGCGCGCCAGTTCCTCGTAGACATAGGCAATACCAGCGCCATCTTTCGCCGCTTGGATCATCAGCGCATCGTCTTCCAGAATGAGCGGGCCTGTGACTGACAACCGTATCGGTTGACCGTCTGCTTGATATTCCCAAGCGTAAAGTTTTCCACTGGGAAAACGTCTGGCAATGCACGCATGGTCGAGCAAGTCGCGGGGTGCGCGTGCGACCCCCTTCGCGTCCAGATAGTTATCCGCAGCAACGGTCACGAACGATTGAGGTGCGCCGACAGGGACTGCGATCATGTCGCCGGCCAGGCTTTCACCAAAGCGGACTCCAGCGTCAAACCCGTCGTTCACGATATCGGTCAATCCATCATCGGTGATCAGGTCCAACTGAATGCGTGGATACCTGGCTACGAAGGGCGCGAGCACTTGCGCAAACACGATGCGAGCCGCCGGACGCGCCACGTTGAGTCGAAGTTTGCCAGTGGGCACTTCCTGCATCGAGGTCAATTGCGCCAATGTATCGGCAACCTGCTGCAGGGTCGGGAGCAGCGTCGCCAATAGCTGCTGGCCGGCTTCGGTCGGGGTTACGCTACGAGTGGTTCGGTTGAGCAGTCGGATGCCCAGGCGCGCCTCCAACGCTCGCATCGCGTGACTCAACGCGGAAGCCGAAACGCCACGCTCGTCGGCGGCCTTGCGAAAGCTGCGATGGCGAGCAACGGCGGCAAAGGCATCGAGTTCAGATAGATCGGGGGGCTGACTCATGAATGTCGTTCAGTAGTTCAAATGCGATTACTTATCTTATCGTCGTGAGATCTCTCTCGGATACTTCTCACATCATTTGTGGAGAGGTCGCTATGCAACGGAATCGTCTTGGTTCATCGGATTTTCTGATTTCGCCTATTGGTCTGGGGACATGGGCAATCGCCGGCACCGGTTGGGAGTACAGTTGGGGAGCGCAGGATGACAAGGACAGCCTGGGCGCACTTGAGTATGCCGTCGAACGCGGCGTGAACTGGATTGATACCGCTGCGGTTTATGGCTTGGGCCATGCGGAGCAATTAGTGGGGCAATTGCTGCGTCGGGTGCCGGTCTCGCGGCGTCCTTTGGTGTTCACCAAAGGCAGCTTGGTCTGGGACCCGGTCACGAAGGCGATTTCGCACTCACTGGCCCCCCAATCCTTGCTCGCCGAGATCGACGCAAGCTTGCGCCGGCTTCAAGTCGAGACTATCGATCTTTATCAGATCCACTGGCCTGCTTTTCCTGCCGACGCAAGCAGTGAAGGTATTGAAATGGCGCTTTCGGCTTTGGCTGCCGCGCGCGATCAAGGAAAAATTCGCGCTATCGGTGTATCGAATTTCGATGTCGCTCAACTCAAGCGGGCACAGGCGGTGACAGAGATCGTTTCGCTCCAGCCGCCGTACTCCGCCTTGATGCGAGACATCGAGAAGGATGTCCTGCCATTCTGTGAGCGGGCCGGGATGGGTGTCCTTGCCTATTCCACACTTCAATCGGGGCTACTTTCCGGCAGCATGACACGCGAACGCATCTTGCAACTGCCCGAAGACGATTGGCGTAAGGCCCGAAGTGCTGACTTCCAGGAGCCCCGTTTGAGTGCGAACCTGGCATTGGTTGAAGTTATGGCACGCATCGGAGAAAGGCACGGGGTGAGCGCTGCGGCGGTTGCCATCGCCTGGGTACTTCGCAAACCGGTAGTCACGGGCGCTATTGTCGGTGCCCGCCGTCCCTCACAAGTAGACGGGCTGATTGCAGCCTCGGAGTTGCGCCTTGACACGGCGGAAATCGACGAAATTCGGCCGTTTCTGCCGTCGGGCATGGGAACAAATGTCCCTGGCGCCGCCTGACACCATGCTGAATGATTACGGAGTCCCGTTTCTTCCATGCAGGAGGTAGCCAGGTCGACGACTCAACCGTTCGTAATAGGCACTTACGGCAGGAAAGTCTGGATGATCGAGCGGTGTTTCAAACCACCGGTTAACCGACAGGCCTATCGGTATGTCTGCGAGAGAAAACCCGTCTTCACAAACGTAGGCTCCTGTTGATTCGAGTTGTCGATTCAGGATCTCCATGTGCCTTGACCACAGGCTGCAAGCGGCTGCCAAGGCTCTGCTGTCCTGATGGTCAGGCGAATGCCTGACCAACGACATGAAGGCATACGTCCACGATTTGTTGAGGTCCGACGCTTGCCAGTCTATCCATTGGTCCACCCGCGCTCTTGCTCTCGGTTGGACCGGGTAAAAATGACCTCCGTTATAGCGGGACGCCAAATACCGAATGATCGAGTTTGACTCCCAGAGCACGAAGTCGTCGTCCAGGATCACCGGCACCATTGCGTTGGGGTTCAGCGAAATGAATTTGGGCGTGCGCGTCGACTTGAAGCCAGAACCCCAGTCCTCCCGCTCAAAGGGGATTTCGATTTCGGCGCATGCCCAAAGTACCTTTCGTACATTGATCGACGATGCCTTACCCAATATGCGCAACATTTCATGTCCTTATCGTTCAGGGTGGTTGGTCAGGGGCTTTCGATAACCCGCTCGGATCTTTTTCTAGTGCGTCTGGCGCGATGCACAGGGGCCGCTCTCAAATCCGGGCGACTCAGGTTTACCGCGCCGCGCCAACCGCAAACAGCCCGGTTCAGCGCCGCCCTTCGACGGCCATGCGCACGGCCAGCCCGCGAGGACCGTCCCCATCAGCCAGCGCTGCACGATCTGCCACACGGGCCTGCTGGCGAGAAATGTCGCGATGGAGCCAGCCATGACGGCAATCAGCGCGTTGACGCTCACGCTAATGACGATCTGCGTAAAACCAAGCACGATGGATTGCGCCAGCATGCTGCCGTGGTCGGCGTGTTGGACTTGACCGCTTGCCAGGCAAGGTAGAGCAGATAGCGCGCGCAGCCGAGTCGCAGCGCGTCATACGCATAGGGAACCGCCAAGACCATGGCTGCGATAGTAGGGCGGTCAAAGGGGGGAACGTTAGATACAGATTGACTGACAAAACGTCATACAGCGGTCGCAGCACTGGGTATCCGCTCCCTGGGAATACGTTTGACTTCAACATGAGCAATGGCTTGCCCCAATAGCGCATCCAAACACTCTGACGCAGTCAGCCGCGTGCATTATGGATGAGGGCTTTCGGTCGGGAGCCGCCTGTTGTGACAGGCCGGAATCGACCGATTCTGTTGAAAAAGTCGGTCATGGTCTGCGCATCAAAAAGTACGCGTCCGGGATTGAAATATTTACTTTTGGCAGAGGCTTCCGGACTCGGATTTTACGTAGCAGCGTGCAAAAAAGGCATTTTCACCAGTCAATGATCGGGCAGTTTGGGCAGATCGACTTTTTCAACAGAATCGGCCACCCGGGTCAAAATTTAGTCGGCGCCTACAACCACGCCCAACAACACCCTGTCGCGGCAGCGGGGGGGCTTGGGCCTTGTCGCGCTACAGTTCTGCCGCGAAGGTCTTGGCTTTCTTCGGCGTGACACCGTACCGTTGCTTGTAGACCTTGATGAAGTGGGAGGTATTTTCATATCCCACCTCCGCAGCCGCGTCGGTGACGGAGTAATTTTTAGCCGTCAACAGCTGATGCGCGATGTCGACTTTTTTTTCGATGATCCAGCGGTTCGGAGTGGTGTTGTAGCTGCGCCTGAAGTCGCGGATAAAGGTCGACACGCTGCGCCCCGTCAGCAGGGCATAATCTTCAATCTTCAGCTTGTGCGAATAGTACTGCTCCATGAAATCGGTGATGAGGCGGCGTTTGCGGCTGCCGCCGCAGGACAGCTCGCGCAGGAAACGGAAGGACTTGTCCTGGATGGCGATCAGGTGCAGTAGTTCGAGCAGTTTCAATTCCAGCAGCGCATCGGAGCCCTCCGCGCCCTTGTAGACATAATTCAGCGAATCGATATAGCGCTGAATCTGTTCATTGGCGTGCAGGGTATAAGTGCCGTGCACGTTTTTCTGCAGGCCGTCCGTATGCGAATTGCCTGTGCCGGCCGCGCGCGACAGGTATTTGGCGATCAGCTTGTCGTCGAAAAACAGCAGCACCGCCTCGAAGATATCGCTGCCAGTGACGTAGTCCGATACCGTGTAAACGCCTTTGGAGAGGAAAATCAAATGATTCTCGTCGACGACATTGGCCATGGCGTCATAGTCGCGAATAATCTGCTTGCCCTGCTTGATGTAGACGATCAACGGCGTGGCGATATAGATCGCCTTGTCTTCCAGGTTCGTTTCAAGCGTTTTATGGAGAATGGACGAGCTACCGTCAGCGAGGATAGGCTTTACGTTGCGCATCGAATAAAGCGCCGCCGGTACTACTTCGAGTGTCATGGCTATGGCTTCTCAACAAATTGGCCGCCCCATTTGGACAGGACGGTATCCAGCAGCGCGACATGCTGCTGCCCAAGCGTGTAGGACGTTCGGGACCGAAGAGGATATCCAGGAAAATAGCAGAAAATACATAACAGCAAATAGCGCGTGTATGCCCGAGATGGCGCCGGAGGCGCGGCCGGACTCGCCGCACGCGCCCTGCCGCTGACGTTACGGCATCAAACTTCGCTGAAGTAGCCGCTGACCGGCGCACTGCTCAGATGCTCGACGATGACGCTCCACTGACCGCTCGAGATCATCTGGTCGACGTGGGTGCCGTGCATTTCACGCGAATCCCAGGCTTCCACTAGCGTGAACGCGAGTGGATCCTCCAAGTGGTTGAGGATCTTGACCGTTTGGCAACCGTCCACCTTCGGCAGATTGATCTTCACGTCGTTCATGATGTCCTTGAACGATTGCAGCTTTTCTTCTTTTACATTAAAGCTGATGACGAGATTGACGGACATATTACTTCTCCAGTTGGATTTGACTACAAAAAACATCGTCGATTGCAGGAACCGTAAATTGACGAGGCGGCGCAAACAAAATGCGCAGAATACGGAAAGAATGTTCAGGTTTTCATTTGCTGTTCCGTTCCCGTATCTCACATGGCCAGGCCGACCAGCGAAACCACTAAGTTCTTGATCCATTGTTTGACCTGGACTGCATCAATAAAATCTTTTCCTTTCACATGACGCGCAGCGCTAGCCCAAAACACTCTTTCGTTAGAGGTCATTATGTAAATTCCTTTTTGGTGTAGATTCGATATGGCGCAAAGAATTCGCTATGGAAGCAATGACTATATATATAGTTAAAAAATGAAAATGATTAAAAATGATTAAAAATGCACGATTCCAGTCACTCTTGCGTTTTTCTTGCGCGACGGCCGATGGCATGCGCCGCCTGCGGGAACGGAGAGTCAGGCGTGGTTCAAAAACGGCCTATCTTGGCTAACACGGGCGAGCGGAATACTTCCACCGAAGCAATGGAATTTTAATGATTTGGGAGTTGGGGTGTTGGCGCCGACGCCAGAATGACCCTTGGTGCAGGAATCCGTTGACCTTGGGAAGGCCTGAAGTAGTCAGCGATTTTTAATGCCCTCCCTGGTTGAGGTCCAGGTAGCTTTAGATTCGAGCCAAAGATCGAGATCATGCTCAAACCAGCACACTACCCCACCGCTTAATTGCACGGAAGCTGGGAAGGAATGGGCGTTACGCTCAAGACGCCAGAGCGTTGAAGGGTTGATGCCTCCCAGCTTTTTGCAAACGGCTTTCCGGCGGATGATCTGCATGACTACCTCGCCACTTATCGGTGTGCATGCAGTGTGTATTCTCAGTTCACGAATTCTCACTTTTTATTTTCAGCACGAGAAAATCCGTGATTCACTCTCTGGATGACTTATCTACAGGAACCGGGACAAACCGCGCATCAAGACCTGAAAAAAGAGTAGCCAACATTAAAGTGTATACGGGGGTGACTATATTTCTGATTCCAGCGCAAACATCCCTTCAGCCACGGCCCCTGCAGCCTCGACGTCCGGTTTAACGTCTAACAGCGACCGTGGTTTACACGGATCTCGATAGACTCAAAATCCCCGTGATCACTCGATGATACGGGGATTTTGCTTTTTGGGATCGCCCCCTCAGCATGGCAGACTGTTGAAACAACACGCCTCAGGCACACCACGCCAGGTCGGCAGCGTTGTCATGAGGTGGGCGCACAGGGATGACAGTAAGTGAACATGGATACAAATAAAGGCACTTCCTTCGTCTATCAGGCGGTGTACCGCTATCTCGTCGAGTTGATCGAGACCGCCCATTCGAAACCTGAGCAGAAATTGCCATCCTTGCGGCAACTGGCCCAGCGCCTGAACGTGTCAGTGTCGACGACCAAGTACGCCTATTCGCTTCTCGAAGACGAGGGGCGGATCTATGCCAAACCCAAGTTCGGTTACTTCACCAAGGCGATGCCGGCACCATTATTGAGTGAAGACTCGCCCAACTTGCTCGACAAGGTGTTCTCAAACGCACGCCAGCCAGGGATGCTGGCCCTTAGCAGCGATGCGCCAGCGATGCTGTTGTCGCTGGAAAACCCGCTACTGATGATGGAGCGCGAACTGGCCCGGCAGTACCCACGCTCCCATGCACCGCTCTATCAGCCGTTCGGCGAGCCCGAGCTGCGCGGCGCTCTGGCCGATCGCTACACCAGTTCCACTCACCGCTTCTGGCAGGCCGAGCATGTGTATATCGGCTCGGACCTGCGCAGTGTGCTGGAGTTGTCCCTCAGTGCGCTGAATCTGAGTGGCACTGTGGCGCTGGTGGAATCACCTTGCTCGTGGGCAATCCTGCGCCAGTTGCAGGCGGCGAAGATCCGCGTGATCGAAGTGCCCCTCGGCGAGGATGGACGTTTCAACCTGCCCGCGCTCAGTGAGCTGCTCAGGCGTGAGCCCGTCCGGCTGGCGGTGCTGTCGTCGACCGTGAACATTCCCCAAGGCAACCTGATGCCAGCACAGGATAAACAGCAGATCTGTCGCTGGCTGGCGGAGCGGGATGTCTGGCTGTTCGAAAACGACAGCTACGGTGAGTTCTGCTTTTCCCCCAACCCCGCCCGCTATCGCGATTTTGCCGATCCGGAAAAACTGCTGGTGTTCTCGACCTTCGACAAGATCATCGGCTCGGAARCGCCCTACGGTTATGTCCTGTGTCGTCGGCACGGGCCGCAGTTGCATCGGCTATTCCTGGAACGGGCATTTCGCCTGTCGCCGATCCGTCAGAAAGCGATCGCCAAACTCTTCAGTTCCAAGCGCATCGATCAGCATCTGATGGTGCTGCGAGCCATGTTGCTGGACCGTATGAAACGCATGAAGGCCCTGCTGGAGGAACACGCCGATGGCCAGTTGCGGGTGGTCGCCCCCCAAGGCGGCGCGACCTTCTGGCTCGAGGCCAGACACTCAGCGGACATGCGGCGGGTGTTCGAGCGCTTGCTGGCTCAGCGCATCGTCATCGCCCCCGGGGAAATCTTCAGCCAGCAGGGGGCCTGGCGGCATCATTTGCGCCTGAGCTACACCCTCGACTGGAGCAAGGATATTCCCCTGGCCCTGAAGAAACTGGCCCAGGCTATCGGCGAAGAGCACTAGACATACCTAGAGCCCATAGCAATGCCGCGCTTCAGGGAAGCGGCCATGACGCACCTCTTCGGCAAAACGCTCGCAAGCGTCGCGAATCATCGCGCCGACATCGGCGTACTGTTTGACGAAGCGCGGCACCTGCTCACCGCCCAAGCCCAGCACGTCTTCAGTCACCAGCACCTGGCCGTCGCAAGCCGGTGAAGCTCCGATGCCGATGGTGGGCATTTTCGAATCCAGGGTGATTTGCCGGGCCAGACCTTCGGCCACACCTTCGAGCAGCAGGCCGAAAGCTCCGGCCTCGAGGTTGGCCCGGGCATCCTCGGCAATCACCGCAGCGGTTTCGGCGGACAGACCCTGAGCCTTGAAACCACCCATGACATTGACGAACTGCGGCATCAGCCCGACGTGAGCCATGACCGGAATACCACGTGCCACCAGGAATTCAACGGTACCCGACAGGGCCTTGTTGGCTTCCAGCTTGACAGCATCGCAACCGGTGCGCGCCAGGACCTGGGCACAATTGCGAAAGGCCTGTTCGTTGGATTCCTGATAGCTGCCGAAAGGCATGTCGGCGATGACACAGGACAGACGTGTACTGTCAACCACGGCCCGGGTGTGGCCGATGATTTCTTCAAGCTGCATGCTCAGTGTCGAGGCCCGGCCATAGCCGACCATTGCAGTGGAGTCACCGACCAGAATGAAATCGACGATAGGGTCGATCAGCTTGGCAATAGAACTGGAATACGCCGTCAGGGATACGATTTTCTGTTGGCCCTTCATCGCGACCAGTTGTGGAACCGTCAATCGTTTAGTACGGGTATGGATGCTCACAAGTGTCTTCCTGTGGTGATTGAACCCCCCGCGGGATGGGCGTAGGAGGTGCCCGATTATTGGGTAAATGCAAGGAAACTCAATGTACAGATTTGCGCTAAAAAGCAACCCAGGTGCATTGCCTGATTGCCCCTCCTGGCAACTAGATGGACATTGCCGGCTATAGACCTGGTCGCATTTTTCAAATGGCACGACCTATTTAAGGGACTGGGTTCGGATGTTGTTTCAGTCGCGAGTTTTCATGAATACCTGTTTAGAGCCCCTTGATAACGCCCCCTATTTATCCACGATCCCGTCGCTTTTCCCGGTGACGTGGCGAATCTGAACGCAAAAAAAAGCGCCGACGGAATCGTCAGCGCCTTGGCCTCACGAGGGTTCTGCTCAGGCTTTTCGGGTCCTTGGCAAAAAGATCGCCAGCACTCCGAACAGCGGCAAGAACGAACACAGCCTGTACACGTATTCAATGCCGTGAATATCCGCCAGATGCCCCAGCAGCGCCGCACCAATCCCGCCGAAACCGAACATCAGGCCGAAGAACACCCCGGCGATCATGCCGACATTACCCGGCACCAGTTCTTGCGCGTAAACCACGATGGCCGAGAATGCCGAGGCCAGGATGAAGCCAATCACTACGCTCAAGATGCTGGTCCAGAACAGGTCGACGTGAGGCAGGATCAAGGTGAACGGTGCAACACCGAGGATCGAGAACCAGATCACCGCTTTACGGCCGACTTTGTCGCCAATCGGCCCACCAAAAAACGTCCCCGCCGCGACCGCTCCGAGAAACAGGAACAGGTGCAGTTGCGAACTGGCCACCGACAGGTCGAACTTCTCGATCAGGTAGAACGTGAAATAACTGGTGAAGCTGGCCATGTAGAAATACTTGGAAAACACCAGCAGCCCCAACACGACCAACGCGCTCACCACCCTGCCCTTCGACAGCCCGTGAGTCGCCGCCTGGCCTTGCTTGAGCTTGAACAGGCTCAAGTGGTTGGCGTACCAGCGGCTGATGCCATACAGCACCACCAGCGCAAACACTGCGAACAATCCGAACCAGGCGACATTGCCCTGACCGAACGGAATGATGATCGCCGCCGCCAGCAGCGGTCCAAATGCCGAGCCGGCGTTGCCACCGACCTGGAAGGTCGATTGCGCCAACCCAAAACGCCCGCCCGAGGCCAACCGTGCCACGCGAGAAGCTTCCGGGTGAAAGGTCGAGGAGCCGACTCCGATCAATCCCGCGGCCAACAGAATCAACGGAAAACTGCCGACCTGAGACATCATCAAAATGCCGACCAAGGTGCAGATCGCTCCTGCCGGCAGCAGATATGGCTTGGGATGGCGATCGGTGTAGTAACCGACCCATGGCTGCAACAACGACGCTGTGAGCTGAAAGGTCAGGGTAATCAGGCCAACCTGGGTGAAGGTCAGCCCGTAATTGGCCTTGAGCATCGGGTAGATCGACGGCAGCACCGACTGAATCAGGTCGTTGATCAAATGCGCCAGCGCCACCGCGCCGATGATTCGCATGACCAACGGGCTGCTTTGCGAAGTCGCGAGTGCCGGCGATGCGACAGTTTGAGCGTTACTGGTAGCCATGAGAGTTTCCATACCGCGTAAAGGAGAGCACTTGCAGGTGCGCCAATGTGCCATCTTTCGGTGCAGCAACGCCATCCCCTTAGCCTGCTAACGACCTCTGGATTGTCGACCGTTAGGTAATAGCGCAGTGCCATGGTCTGAATCTTGCCTTGCTTATCCCCTTCAACGCGGCCCCTTACAAAGGGGATCGAGAATGGGAAGTTTCACCACAGCGCCGGTCCCACATGACCCACCGAGGTGAACTTTCGAGGCCTTTTATGAGGGCACAGGGTGCGGCCATAACGCCGCGACCGCACGCCATTGGTGCGTGGTGCCCAGAGGAGTAGTCGGGCATGCAGGCTTTTCTGGCACCGGGGATTGGACTGCTTGGGCGTTTCGGTTTCGCCCGCAAGTTTCAGTTGTTGTTTCTGCTGTTTATCCTGCCGCTGGCGGGCAGCCTGTGGATGATTGGCCAGGATTACCGCGACAAGCTCAGCCTGATCGCCGGCGAGCGTGCCGGTGTACGCCAGCTGATTGCCCTCGACGCGCTGGACAACCTGCTCGCCGCCCAACGCGACCGCGCCGCCCGCTGGCGCGCCACCGAAACCAATCGCCAGCCAACACCGGCCACCGTCGCTGCGATGGCTGCGTTCGATGCAGTGCAGCCTGCTCTGAATCAGGCCGTAAACGATCTGGGCCATGCGCTGACAACCGAGGGGGCCGAGGCTGATACCCTCAGTCGCTATCAAACCCTGCAAACCGCGCTCAATAGTCTGGACTCGAAAAGCCTGAGCAGCGTCGGTTGGTGGCCGGATGGCTATGAACGTTTCACTGCGGCCCTCAGTGCGCTGCAAGCATTGCGCGAACAGATCGCCATGGATAACCGCCTGACCCTGGCTCCCTGGCTGGAAACCTACCTGCTGACGCAGATCTCGACCCAGCACGCGCCCGACCTGATCGAACGGGTCGGACGCCTCGCCAGCATCGGCCAGGCATCGGTAGTGTCCGGACAGTTCTCACTGCAAAGCCGTCTGCAACTGCGCGACCTGCGTGGCCGCATTGGCGACGCTCGCGAGCAACTGATCAAGACTGGCAGCCTGCTCGAAGCACGGCTGCCCAGTGCATTGCAGGCCTGGGCCGGGCAATACCACGACAGCCTCAAACATCTGGACGCCGGACTGAAAGGCCTGGATGACGGCATGTTCGGCGCCAGCATCACGCTCAAACCGGAAGACTTCGAACGCAACCTCGACGCCCTCCTCTCTGACCTCGCCTCGCTGCGCCAGCAATCGCTGGTGTCACTGGATCAGCGTCTGGACTACTACCACGGCTCGGCCATTCGCCAGTTCATTCTGGTGGCGAGCGTCCTCGGTTGCCTGCTGCTGGCCGCGCTGTATTTGTTCATCTGCCTGCAAGCTTCGATCCGCCGTAGCGCCAGCGGCATTACGCTGCTCGCCGAAGCCCTGCGTGACGGCAACCTGAGCCTGCAAGTGCCTGTGCACGGTCGCGACGAGCTGGCAGCGATCAGCGCCGCGCTCAACGTTGCTGTGGTGCAACTGCGCACCAGCCTGCTGGGGGTCGATCACGAAACCCTGCAACTGGGCAACGCGGTGCGAGCCCTCAATACTCACGCCAGCGAGGCACTGGGCGAAGTCGAAGCCCAACAGTTGCAGATCAGCCAGATCGCTGCTGCGGCCACGCAACTGGCCGCAACCTCGCAAGGGGTCGCCCAGAGTTGCGAACACGCCTCAGGCAGCGCTCAGCAGACCCAGCGCATTGCTGCCGAGAGCAGCCGCGACAGCCAACGCACCACAGCGAGCATTCAGCAGCTCAATCAACGCCTGAACGACACTGCCGCCGCCCTTGGCCGGGTCAGCGAACAAGGGCAGCAGATTCAACTGGTGGTGGACACCATTCGCGGCGTGGCCGAGCAGACCAACCTGCTGGCGCTCAATGCCGCCATCGAAGCCGCCCGCGCAGGCGAACAAGGCCGGGGCTTTGCGGTGGTCGCCGATGAAGTACGCAGCCTGTCGCAGCGCACCCAATCCTCCACCGCACAGATCGCCGGCACCGTCGACAGCCTGCGCAGTACTGTCAACGAAGCCGTGAGCCTGATGGAAGCCGCCTGTGGCCAGGCCCAAACCGACGCACAAGCGGTAACCGGTCTTGGCGAACGGCTGGGGGAAATCGCCAGCGCAGTGCAAAGCGTCACCGATACCCTGGCGCAGATCGCGACGGCCGTAGAAGAGCAAGCCAGCACGGCCGATGAGGTCAGTGGCAACATCCAGCAAGTCGATCAGGCCGCCGTGCGCCTGCTTGAAGGCGCACGGGCGGTGAACCTCGCAGCGGACACCTTGAGTTCGGGCAGCAAGGCTTTGAGCGAGAATACCGGGCGGTTTCAGCTGGGTTGAAGCTGAAAACTCATCCGTTTTTATGGAGCGGGTTGATAAGCGGTTGAAAGCGTAGAGAAATATTTTAGATTTACGCTTGACACTTCATCGTTACGAGCCAATAATGCGCGCCACTTGGCTACATAGCTCAGTTGGTTAGAGCATAGCATTCATAATGCTGGGGTCCGGGGTTCAAGTCCCTGTGTAGCCACCAAGTACTAAAAACGGCTTACCGAAAGGTAGGCCGTTTTTTTATGCCTGAAGAAAAGTCCCCGGCCCACCGACGGCTCACATCGCTCTGTGAGCCGCAGGATTCATCAAGCGCCGAAGCCCTCGACTATAGCGTGGGCAATGCCGACAACGCCTTTTCCCATATCTGTCGGGTGCGAACCCAGACCATTTCCTGCCAGTCACTGTCGGCGGGATAGAACTGCTCAACAAGATTCAGTTTTATCGCCCGTCCCACGGCATCCCCCGGATTGCCGTGCAGGTGCAACCAGTGATCGTCACGCAGATGAGCATGCACCGCCTCTCCCGGGTAAGTGCCGCACTCGATGACAAACGGCATCAGGCGTACCTGCGGCAGCGCATCGAGCAGCGCCTGAGAAGTGTAGCCAGTGGCTGATGCCGCAATCCCGGTTTCGCTGTGGGTCTGCGCGCCGGTTTGAATGGTGTAGAGCCACGGCCCGTAAATAGCCTGCGCCTGTTCCAGTGCCGGGTAAGCCGCTTGCGTAACGGTCAGCAGCATCGGATGACCGTACTCTCCCGCACCGGAGTGCAGGTCGAAACACATCGCGACCTCGGCCTGCGAGAGATGCGCCGCAATGATCTGATGCAAGGTCCGGTTCGACCAGCTCGGCGCCAGCCCACCGTAAAACAGACCGTCGGGATGACTGTGCTGACCGCCCTCGACAATCGACATCACTGCCGGCCAGCCATGCTCGCTTAACTGCGCGGTGAGCAAGGCATCGGCGCGCTCGCGCTCCGGGCCGTGTAACAGGCTGAAGGCATAAATCGGGTGCAGCGCTGCATAGGCCTGGTTGTCTGGCAACGGCCGATCAAAGTTCAGGTGATTGCGGTTCAGGTCGATGTTGTCTTCGTTGACGCGACGCAACCACGCCGTGCCCCAGGGATTGATCAAGTGGATCATCACCACCGCGACATCGGTGGGCAGTGGGCGATTGCCGAACTCATTCAGCCAGTTGATCTGGCACTCCGAACCGTAGAAGCCCTCGACCCCGTGGGTGCCACTCAACATCACCAGCAGACGCTTTGCCCCGGGGTCACCGAGCACCGCCACGTCAGTGCTCAAGGACTCGCCAAACGGCCCTTTGAGTGGATGCGGGTATTCGGTCAACCGGGCGCCGGCTGCGGTCGCTGCCGCCACGAATTGTTCGCGCTGCGAACGGTAACTTGGCTGCGTTGGGAACTCGGTCTGCATGTCGGCCTCTTGTTGTTATGGACTTGTTATTAGCGAACATCTCGCGCCCCCGACCCTACAGAAAATCCCTGTGCCGAAGAAGGGCAAAGGTGCCCATCCATCGATCAATACACACAAGACCAGCGTTGCAGCTGACTCGAGGCGCAGATACAGTCGGTTGATTCTTTATCCCACGGACGGAGTGCCCACGTGTTCCCAACCTTCCATTTKAGTCGCTGCCGCCTGACTGCCCTGTCGCTGCTAGCCACCGCGCTGACCCTCGCGGCCTGCAGCGCCCCGCCCGCTTCGTCGTCCGTCAGTGCATTGCCGGTGGCCCCGGAAATCGCCTCGGGGTTTCGCACCGACCTGCACACCCAATACGCTGCCAAACACATGGCCGCAGCGGCCAACCCACTGGCAGCCGCTGCGGGACGGGAGATGCTGCGTCAGGGTGGTTCGGCGATCGACGCCGCCATCGCCATGCAAGCGGTGCTGACACTGGTTGAACCGCAATCCTCCGGGATCGGTGGCGGCGCGTTGATCGTGCTCTGGGACGGCAAGGCAGTACGCACCTACGACGGCCGCGAAACCGCACCCGCTGGCGCGACTGAAAAGCTCTTCCTGCAAGCCGACGGTAAACCCATGCCCTTCCCCGAGGCGCAGATTGGTGGTCGTTCGGTCGGAACACCGGGGGTGTTGCGTGCATTGGAGCTAGCGCATAAGCAGCACGGTCGTTTGCCATGGGCGAAGCTGTTCGAGCCGGCGATTGCCCTGGCGGAAAAGGGCTTTGCGATCTCGCCGCGCCTGCACACGATGATCGCCTCCGACCCGTTCCTGCCACGCTCCCCTGACATGGCTGCGTACTTCCTGAATGCCGATGGCAGCCCGAAAGCCGTTGGCACGCTGCTGAAAAACCCGGCACTGGCCAAGGTCCTCAAACGTGTTGCGGTAGAAGGCCCGAATGCGCTGTATCAAGGTCCTATTGCTCAGGAGATCGTCGCCAAGGTTCAAGGCAATGCCAACCCCGGCAGCCTGTCGTTGAACGACCTCAACGGCTATAGCGCCAAGGAACGCGCCCCGCTGTGCACCGACTACAAGCGCTGGCAAGTGTGCGGCATGCCGCCACCATCGTCGGGCGGGATTGCCGTGGCGCAGATTCTCGGCACCTTGCAGGCACTCGAAAGCGACGACAGTCGCCTCACTCTGGCCCGACTGAAACCGCTCAAGACCGATAAACCAGCGGGCCTCGAACCGGCGCCTGAAGCCGTGCACCTGATCGCCGAGGCCGAGCGCCTGGCGTACGCAGACCGCGCGCAGTACGTCGCCGACTCGGACTTCGTGCCGGTCCCGGTCGCCGGTCTGGTCTCCCCTGCCTACCTGGCCAGCCGCGCAACGTTGATCAGCGATCGCAGCATGGGCAGCGCCAAACCCGGCACGCCACCGGGCATTCAGGTGGCCTACGCCCCAGACCGCTCCCCCCTGCGGATTTCCACCTCGCAAGTGGTGGCCGTCGATGATCAGGGCGGTGCCGTGTCGATGACCACCACCGTTGAAGCGGCCTTCGGCTCGCACCTGATGGTGCAGGGTTTTATGCTCAACAATCAGATGACCGACTTCTCGTTCATCCCTGAAGAAAACGGCCACCCCGTGGCCAACCGTGTCGAGCCTGGCAAGCGCCCGCGCTCATCCATGGCGCCGACGCTGATCTTTGATCGTCAAAGCAGAGAACTGGTCGCGACACTCGGTTCGCCCGGCGGCTCGCAAATCATCGAGTACGTCGCCAAGTCAGTGGTCGGCCTGCTCGACTGGAACCTCGACCCGCAAGCCGCCATCAGCCTGCCCAACTTCGGCAGCCGCAATGGCTCGACCGAACTGGAACAAGGCCAGTTCAGCCCGGCGCTGATCCAGGCCCTCAAGGACAAAGGGCATACGGTCAATCAAATCGACATGACCAGCGGCACTCAGGCCATCGTTCGCGTACGCGACGCTCAGGGCAAAGCGTCCTGGGCCGGCGGCGCCGATCCACGGCGTGAAGGTGAAGCACTGGGGGATTGATCGACTCTGGAAATAACCAAGGGCTTACCGCGAGGCAAGCCCTTTTTTATTATCTGGCGCCAGTACACTGGATCGGTCGATCCCGCCAATCGCCCCATACCTTGTCCAGCCCCTCGGCATGGGACACGTCTGGCAAGACCACCACTTCCAGGCAGTCAGCCTGCCCTAGCGCCCGACGATAACTGTCGACCAGGGCCGGCGGTACGATGGAGTCGTCAGCCCCGACCAGATGCCGTTGCCGAACATGAGCCAGGCGCGCTCGGTTATCCAGGGGTTCCAGCGAGCCCTTGAGCGGGCTGAGGTTAAGTCGCTCGGCCCACAACCTGGGGCTGAGATTACCGGCCAGGGTTTGCACCTGAGCAATATCGTCGCGGCGAGCCGCTAGCAACAAGGCCAACGCGGCACCGCCGGAATAACCGATCAGCTCAAAGTCATGGTTGCCGTAGCGGTTTTTGATCTGGTTCAACGCCTGATCGAGACTGTCCAGCACCTCGGGAGAAAAGCGCCGCTCGGTCCACAGTGCCGGCACGCACCCTGGCGCACTGACGAACTGACAAGGACGCGCGAGGTAAAGACTCGGTGTCGGATCACTGAACGCCATTCCGGCGATCAGCAGTTGCCGTGGGCTGGGGTCGAGACTCGGCTGGGAAGCCGTCGCCCAGGCGTGGCCGTCACCTTCCAGGTAAAGACGAATCCGGCTGGTATCGGGACGTTTCAGCGGCGTGCTCAGCAGCAACGGATAAGCGTGAGTGGCAATGACTTCCACCTGCTGACCCTGCTCTGCCGCCAGCGCTTCAAGAGACTGCCTGGGGGACTGGCAACCACTCAGCAAAGCACCGAGCAACAAAGCAATCGTCAAGACGCCTGGCGTGCGCTTCATCTGCTCATTCCAATACATACGGTCACAGGCCTGGCCCTCTTCTGCGTTAGCACGGTTGTGGCCATACAACGGAACATTCAAGCCTCCCTTGCCAACTCAGGCACTCACATAGACCCACGCCTCGATCCCGGACGCCAGCACCACGCTGACTCGTTTGTAATCCGAGACTTCATAGCTGTCAGCAGCCGCCAACTCCGCTGGCGTGATCCGGAACACCATACCGGGGATCGGCACACTGTCAGCGCCGCCGGGACGCAGGATCGGATGGTGAGTCTTGCCGCTGGTGGCCAACACTTCAGGGTCGGTAATTTCGACCCAGGACTGCTCGTAACCCAGCATCTGGTCTGCGCTGCCGGACAGTTCGCGACCGAAGTTGGCGAGTTGCACGGCTTTGTCCTGCAGGGTTCCGTAGGAAAACAGGTAGACCTGCGTATTACCGGAATCGGTCATCAGCGAACCTCGTCTCTAAAAGTAGTGTTTCTTAACACGACAAGCGGAGCGGGTTAAAGACTCAGTTCCTGAGTAAAACGCAAATGAATCAATCAACCGGTTATCTGGCTGACAGCCAACCCGCACCTGAGCTACCGTGCTCGTCACCGAACACCCGGATACAAAGACTCCCCATGGGTAAGCAGAAAATCCTCACCGACTGGTTCCAGCGGGCCCCCTACTCGGGCGGGCTGGAGCGTATCGAGGCATTTTTCTCCGGTCATGGTTACGACCTTCATCGTCACGACACCTACGCCATCGGCCGAACCCTGGCCGGCGTGCAGCGCTTTCAGTATCGCGGCGGCTGGCGGCATAGCCTGCCGGGCGGGACCATGGTATTGCATCCCGACGAAGTCCACGATGGCGAAGCCGGCACCGAGGACGGCTTCAAATACCGGATGCTCTACGTCGAGCCCGCGCTGATCCAGCAGATGCTCGGCGGCCAGCCGTTGCCCTTTATCAAGACCGGCATTTCCACTGATCCACGCTTGTTCGCTGCGACTGAGGTCCTGTTGCAGAGTATCGATCGCCCCCTCGACCCGTTGGAGCAGCAGGATGCGCTGTTTGATCTGGCGCAGGCCATGAGCGCGGTATCGGGAGTGCCCACCCATCGTCAGAGCTTCGATTACCTCGCGGCAGAACGCGCTCGCGAGTTCATGCACAGCGCCCTCGACCAAACGGTGACCCTGGATCAACTGGCCGAACACAGCGGGCGTGATCGTTGGAGTCTGTCGCGGGATTTTCGCCTGCTGTTCGGCACCAGCCCCTATCGTTACCTGACCATGCGCCGCCTGGACCTGGTGCGCTCTTTGCTCATTCAAGGTGAATCGCTGACCAACGCTGCGCTGATCGCAGGCTTCAGCGATCAAAGCCACATGACCCGGCAGTTTGGCAAAACCTACGGCCTGTCACCCGCCCGCTGGATGAAAATGCACCGCCGCTGAGCCACGCACAATCGTGCAAGAAGTGCGCTGCTGCGCAGGCTACCGTGGGCTCACAATCACCAACGGGAGCCGTATCATGCAGACGTATCAAAGCCTGAATTTTGCCAACAAGCTTGCGCAGATCAACGAGCACTGGTCGCCGCGGGTCATCGCCGAAATGAACGACTATCAGTTCAAGGTGGTGAAGCTGCAGGGAGACTTCATCTGGCACGATCATCAGGACACCGACGAAACGTTTATCGTCCTTGAAGGCCAACTGCGCATCGATTTTCGCGATGGCCAGGTGCTGGTGTCCCAAGGTGAAATGTATGTGGTGCCCAAGGGCATCGAGCACAAGCCGTTTGCCGAACAGGAAGTCAAACTGCTGCTGATCGAACCCAAGGGTGTGCTCAATACCGGGAGCGAAGGTGGGGAGCGTACGGCGCTAAATGATCAGTGGATCTGACGAGGCTCAATCGTCCAGTTTTTTACCCGCCACCGGATCGCCGATTTTCAGGAAATGCCCACCGGCGACGTGGTGCAGCGTGCGCAATGCATCGTGCCCTTCGAAATGCCAGCGGCCATCGCTGAATACACGCTCGTCCGCCTGGGCGGCAATCACTTCGGCCAGGAACAGGTCGTATTGCTGGTGGTTGTGCGGCTCGGGCAGCAGCCGGCATTCCAGCCAGGCGACGCAGCCATCGAGCATCGGTGCATCGAGCTGTTCACCGGTGAATGTTTGTAATCCGTAGGCCTGGAACTTGTCTCGCTCAAGGCCGGACGTCGAGCCGACGGTTTGTACGATGTCGGCCTGAGCCGCGCAGGGTACGTTCAGCACAAAACTGCCTGAAGCTTCGAGCAACTGGCGAGTCCAGGTCGACTTGTCGAGCACCACGGCGATTTTTGGCGGTTCGAAGTCCAGCGGCATGGCCCAGGCCGCCGCCATGATGTTGCGCTTGCCGTCATGCTCCGCGCTGACCAGTACGGTCGGCCCATGGTTGAGCAGACGATAGGCCCTGGACAAGGGAACCGGCCGGCGATGGGAAACGCTCATGAGTGACTGCTCCGGAGAAAAGAGCGAAGTGTAGCGGTATCTGCCCGGACGTAGTGCGGAGCGAAACTGAATAGCGGCCTGCACCTCTCGACACGAGAGCAGGCTCGCTCGAGCCGGGCTTAGGTCGACAGCTGATTGGCGAACTGCCCGACCGCGTTGACCACCTTTTGCGCACCATCCTGGATCTCGACGATCACCGTGCCCGCCTCGGCGGCCAGCGCCAAACCTTGTTCGGCCTGGAGCTTGCCATCCGTCATCAGCACCACGGCATCGCGTGCCATGTCCTGGTTCTGACGCACTACACCGACAATTTCGTCGGTGGCTTTGCTGGTGCGCGAAGCCAGTTGCCGGACCTCGTCTGCCACCACCGCAAAACCTCGCCCCTGCTCACCGGCACGGGCCGCTTCGATGGCGGCGTTGAGCGCCAGCAGGTTGGTCTGTTCGGCAATGCCGCTGATGGTTTTGACGATGGTGCCGATCACCAGTGACTGTTCGTTCAGCGCCTCGATGCCTTCACCAGCCTGCTGCATGTGCTTGGCCAGCTCACGCATCACGTCCACCGCCTGAGTCACCACGGCGGTACCGCGCTGTGCACAGTTGTCGGTCTGCAATGAGGTGCTGTAAGCGATGTTCGCCGCTTCGGCAACCGCTTGTTCCTGATTGACCTGATCGGTGATCACGGTGGCGAACTTGACCACTTTGTAGAGCTTTTCGTTGGCGTCGTGCACCGGGTTGTAGGACGCCTCGAGCCAGACCACTCGGCCATGGCTGTCGACACGTTTGAAGCGGTCGGCCACGAACTCGCCGGCATTCAAACGTCGCCAGAAATCCTGATACGCGGAGCTGTTGTACTCCTCGGGCTCACAGAACATGCGGTGATGTTTGCCTATGATCTGTGCCAGGCTGTAACCCATACCGTTCAAGAACCGCTCGTTGGCCGCCAACACATTACCGTTGAGGTCAAACTCGATGACGGCTGTAGAACGAACCAATGCACCGATCAGGTTCTCGTGTTCACGAGACGCTTCGATGGTGCGGGTCAGGTCACTGGAGTAAATCGAAAAGTGTTTGATCCGGCCGGCCGAGCTACGAATTGGCTGGGCAATAGAACGCAACCATGCTTCCTCGCCACTGCCTCTGAGCAAGCGCACAGCGCCCGCGAAGTGCTCGCCACGGGTCAGGGCATTCTTGAAGCGCAGGTGAAATTCATCGGTCTTGACGTGGGCCGGAACGATCTCTTCGATGTGTCGGCCAATCAGGTCATTGCCCTTGTAGAGCATTTCCTGGGCGAAATTCTGGTTAATCGATTGCACCCGCCCATCAGGGTCCAGGGTGAGCACGAGCATCTCGCTTTCCAGGCTTTCCTTCACTTGTTGAAGGCTGGAGAGTTCCTCACGAAGAGCCGACAGCTCCTGCTTCAAGCGTTTATTGAACATGGCGATGCACCGATGGGCAGGGTTGAGAGCGTCCTTCAGATTTACCATCGGCCTTACCCGGCTTTTCTGAAGAGCTTTGCCGGGTTGTCCTACAAAAATAGTTGGCATCTAGCCACTATGCGCCCGTAATGCCTCGTTCGAGGTCGACATGATCGTCGCGCTCGAGCCTGGGCTCGCACGCGTGGGTAAGACCAGCCTTACGATTAAAGTGCCTCAGGGACTGCAGGCCACGCCAGCCGCATGATCGACCCGTGGCAGGCGTGAACCGAAGTACAGCGCTGCGCCAATCCCGGCCGCCCCCATCACCGCGCAGAACATCACGCAGATCCATGGGCTCCACGGCATCAGGCCAATCAGCAACAACGGCGTGATACTGGCCCAAATGGCGTAGGCAATGTTGTAGGTGAACGAAATCCCCGAGACACGAATCCGCGCCGGGAACAGGTTGACCATCACCGACGGCACCGCACCGACCACCCCGCAACCCAGACCGGCAATGGCATAGGCCAGGCCAATCCAGTGTGCACCGCCAATCAGGCTGGCGTAGAGCACGCCAATCCCCAACGGCAGCAGCAAGCTGTAGAGCATCACTGTGCGCCAGGCGCCGATGCGGTCGACGATCAACCCGGCGATCACGCAGCCGACGTTGAGAAACACGATGCCCAGACTGCTCAGGGCGAAGGTATGACTGGCACTCATGCCGAAAGTCTTTTGCATCATGGTCGGGGTGATGACGACGAAGGTCACCACCGCCGAGGTCAGCACGCAGGTGAGAAGTACCGCCGGCAGCATTGCCAGCCGATGCTCACGCAACACTGTGCGCAGCGGCAGTTCGACATGCCGTTCGCGACTGGCCTGCATGGCCATGAACACCGGGGTTTCATTCAACCAGCGACGCAACCAGACGCCAATCACCCCGAACACGCCACCTAACAGAAACGGGTAACGCCAGGCGTAATCGAGGATCTCCGTCGGGGTGTAGACCCGCGCCAGCAAGGTTGCCGTCAATGCACCGATCAAGTAACCAAAGGTCAGCCCGGCCTGCAGGAAGCCCAAGGCATAACCCCGGTGCCCGGCCGGTGCGTGCTCGGCCACGAACACCCAGGCGCTTGGCACTTCACCACCCACCGCCGCGCCTTGTAGCACTCGCAGGAGCAACAACAGCAACGGTGCGAAATAGCCGATCTGGGCGTAGGTCGGCATGATCCCGATCAGCAGGCACGGCAGCGCCATCATCAGGATGCTCAGGCTGAAGACCCGCTTGCGCCCCAGCCGGTCTGCGAAGTGCGCCATCAGAATCCCGCCCAGCGGCCGCGCCAGGTAACCGGTGACAAAAATCCCGAAACTTTGCAGCAAACGCAGCCACTCGGGCATTTCCGGAGGAAAGAACAGTTGGCTGAGGGTCAGGGCGAAAAATACGAAGATGATGAAGTCGTAGATTTCCAGTGCCCCGCCGAGCGCCGCCAGGCCCAGGGTCTTGTAGTCAGACCGGGAAAACGGTGCCGGCCGTGCATCAAGGATGGCAGTCATAAAAATGCTCTGAAATGGGCAAAAAAACACGGCGCCCATGGTCTACGCAAAAACACGTTCGAACAACCCGTTAGACCATAGTCCCAAGTCTGCAAAACAGCACCGCAAAAACATCTTGATTGATTTACTGTTTATGTCTGAGCGCAAGGGCCTGCGCGGCCCGGCTCGCACCACAATAAACATAAAAATCGAGGTACTCCCGTGGCCGCTGCAATCGAAGATAGCCGCTCCGCCCGCTTTGCCCTGCACTGCTCGAACTTTGCCGAACGCTGGTTTCCCGACTCCTGGGTGTTTGCCGCGCTCGCGGTCATTATCGTTGCCGTGGCCACCATGATCATGGGCGCCAAGCCCACCGATGCCGCGATGGCCTTCGGTGACGGCTTCTGGAGCCTGATCCCGTTCACTATGCAAATGGCCTTCGTGGTGATCGGCGGCTATGTGGTCGCCAGCTCGCCACCGGCGGTGAAACTGATCGACCGCCTGGCGCGCATCCCGAAAAACGGTCGCTCGGCCGTGGCCTGGGTCGCACTGATTTCCATGGTTGCGTCGTTGCTTAACTGGGGGCTGTCTCTGGTATTTGGCGGTTTGCTGGTGCGTGCACTGGCGCGCCGTACCGATCTGCGCATGGATTACCGCGCTGCCGGTGCCGCCGCTTACCTCGGGCTCGGCGCAGTCTGGGCGCTGGGACTGTCTTCGTCGGCAGCGCAGTTGCAGGCCAACCCGGCCAGTTTGCCGCCGTCGATCCTGTCGATCACCGGGATGATTCCATTCACCCAAACGATTTTCCTCTGGCAGTCCGGTGTGCTCTTGCTGGCGCTGATCGTGGTTTCGTTGATCATTGCCTATGCCACCGCCCCTGGCCCGAACTCCGCCCGTGACGCCAAGGCCTGCGGCATCGACCCAAGCTTCAGCCTACCGGCACCACAGCCACGCACTCGCCCCGGCGAATGGCTGGAATACAGCCCGATACTGACCATTTTGCTGGTGCTGTTGGCCGCCGGATGGTTGTTTCACGAGTTTTCGACCAAACCGGCGATCAGCGCCATCTCGGGCCTGAACACCTACAACTTCCTGTTCCTGATGCTTGGCGCACTGCTGCACTGGCGCCCGCGCAGCTTCCTGGATGCGGTGGCCCGCGCGGTGCCGACCACCACGGGCGTGATGATCCAATTCCCGCTGTACGGTTCCATAGCCGCGCTGATGACCGTAGTCAAAGGCACCGACGGCCAGACCCTGGCGCACCACATCTCGACCTTCTTCGTCAGCATTGCTTCCCACGACACCTATGCCCTGCTGATGGGCGTGTATTCGGCGATCCTCGGTTTCTTCATTCCGTCCGGTGGCGGTAAATGGATTATCGAAGCGCCGTACGTGATGCAAGTCGCCAACGACCTCAAATACCACCTGGGCTGGGCCGTACAGATCTACAACGCCGCCGAAGCCCTGCCCAACCTGATCAACCCGTTCTATATGCTGCCGCTGCTTGGCGTGCTCGGTTTGAAGGCGCGGGACCTGATCGGGTTTTCGTTTGTGCAACTGCTGGTGCACACGCCGCTGGTGCTGTTTCTGTTGTGGGCGCTGGGGACGACGCTGACGTATGTGGCGCCGGTGATGCCTTAGTAAAAATGGGGCTGAAACCCTCTTGTCACCTCGCCGTCATATCTCGCTGCTAGCGTCCAGCCGAAATATACGGCAACACTTTTCCGCAAAACAGGATTCAGGATGAACGACGACAAAACCGGCAACGATGCGCCTCCTCCAGCAGACGACAGCCCCACCGACACCAGCCGTCGGCGCTTTCTGGGGGGCGTTGCAGTCCTCGGTGTCGGCGCAACGCTGAGCGCGTGCGGCAATACTGGCGAGACTCCGGGTAAGCCTGAAGAGCGGCCGCTGTCGCCTGCCGAGCTGGACAAGGCGTTGCGCGATCAGGTGAAAAACGTGGTGGTGATCTTCGCCGAGAACCGCAGCTTCAATAACCTGTTCAGTGATTTTCCTGGCCTTGAAAAACCGTTGTCAGCCCTCAAGCCTGAGGACTATCAACAGCGCGACCGGGATGGCAGCCTGCTGGAAACCTTGCCGCCGGCCTGGGGTGGCGTGTTGCAGATCGGTCCGCAAACCCTCGATGGCGTGACCTATCCGAACGAAACCCAATTCCAGCAACACTTGCCCAACGCCCCCTACGCCCTCAAAGGCCCGAATGGCGAAGACTTGCCGTTTGGTCTGGTGACGCGTGATCTATGGCATGTGTTCTATCAGAACCAGATGCAGATCAACGGCGGCAAGAACGACCGTTTTGTCGCCTGGGCCGATTCGGGCGGCTTGACCATGGGGCATTACGCCCAAAGCCGTTATTCCCTGCGTCTATGGGACGTAGCTCGGGAGTTCGTGCTGTGCGACAACTTCTTCCAAGGCGCTTTTGGCGGCTCGTTTCTCAACCATCAATACCTGATCAGTGCCACCGTGCCGTTTTACCCGGATGCCGCCAACTCGGTGGCCAAGGCGCAAATCGCTTCGCTGCAAAGCGATGACCCGCGAGACACGCGCCTCAAGCCGCTGGAAAAATCCCCGGCCAGCGCCATGAGCGGTCCACCGCAGTTCGGCCCCAGCGCCCTGACCCCGGATGGTTACGCGGTCAACACCATGGCCCCGCCTTATTGGCCAACCTGGATCCGCGACCCGGAACGCCCGGAATACGCCAAAGCCGATCTACCCAGCGTGCTGGTACCGCAAACCCACGAACACATCGGCGACAAGCTGTCGAAGAAGAACATCGACTGGGCCTGGTACGCCGGCGCCTGGCAGGCGACGCTGGACCAGTTCAAGGACTCGGGGGGCATTCCGAAGATCCCCAACTTCCAGTATCACCATCAGCCGTTCAACTACTTCAAGCAGTTGGGTCCGGAAAACCCGGCCGAACGCAGCAAACACCTGCGTGATGGCGGTCTGGGTGACGAGTCGACCACTAACCGGTTTTTTGCCGATGCCGAAGCCGGGAAGTTGCCGGCGGTGAGTTTCTACAAACCCCAGGGCAACMTGAACATGCACGCCGGTTACGCCGACGTGGCATCCGGTGACCGGCATATCGTCCGTGCCCTGAAGGTGCTGCGTGAAAGCCCGCAGTGGAAAAACATGGTGGTGGTGGTCACGGTCGACGAAAACGGCGGCTGGTGGGACCACGTCGCGCCGCCGCAAGGTGATCGCTGGGGCCCAGGCACGCGGGTGCCGGCGCTGGTGGTGTCGCCATTCGCCCGTAAAGGCACGGTGGATCACACGGTGTACGACACCGCGTCGATCCTGCGGTTGATCACCCGGGTGTTCCAGCTTGAGACGCTCGACGGGATCAAGCAGCGCGATACCGCAATGATTGCCCGAGGCCAGAAGCCGATGGGCGATTTAAGCAATGCGCTGCATTTTTCCGGCTGATTGACTTTCAGTCTTGCGATCTTTTCGCGTGGGTACTAGACCTATCAACGCAAGTGGTTTCAGTATGTAACCGCCCTCGCTTTCGAGGACCCACGCTGAAAAGGATCTGAGCATGTTCAAACTCGCAGGATTGAGCCTCACCCTCGCCGCCCTTACCTTGAGTGCTACCGCCCACGCCGATACCGACCTGAAACTGGGCAGTACCGAACGGGTAACGCAGCTGTTCGCCTACCCCAACAACTGCAACGTGATTTGCTATCGCAACTGGACGCTGGAGCAAACGGTCGAGCACTACCTGACCCAAAGCGTTCAACGAGATGGCTACGCCACGGCAAAGGTCCATGTAAAAACCGATAACAATCAGCTCTACGCAAACATCAGTGGCGTGCCAAAGGACTACGCAAAACCGTTGACTGCATTGCTCGATGCCGGGGATCTGGCCCACGCCGGCGCCAACAAGCTGAATGCCGACGGCAAGTGGGCGTACAGCTGGTACCTGTTCCTGCCCTTGGGCATGGCGCTGGAAAACCGCAAAAGTGTCGAGCTGCTGCACTTCCCACCGGACTATTCGCTGACCCAGGCCCAGGATTACCTGGAATCGAAGACCACCGACCGCTGGGCCACGCTACTGACTGCCAACGGTATCGCCGCCGGACAAACACCGGCCTACCAGACCATCATCGATATCGCGCCGATTGCCGCCCCTTCCACCGCCGGCAAGGACCTTGAAGGCGTCTACGGCTACTTCAAGGACTACCAGACCACCCTGGTCAAGCAATTCAGCCAGACCAGCAGCGGCGTGACCTTGCCGATGGTCGCGTTTGGTGCACCGGTGCGCAACTGGGTCAAGGAGCAGTATGGACAGACCGTGGCCGTGTTGGGCCTGGCACAAATCATCCCGACCCCGGGCGTGAAGGTGCCGGTACTGGGTTCCAACCACCCTAGCTACATTTGGTATGCGGCCGACCCGGCGAACTATAACGACGATCAGGCCAAGGCCGATGCCGTGGGTTTGAAGGTGATGGGGCAGGACTTGAGTGCGGCTTGCTGGCAAGCGGGTATGGGCAGCAAACCCGGCAGTGACCCGAGTGCACAACTCAACACCTGCACGCAAACCTGGCAAGTGGCCCAGAAAGAGAAAACCTGCGAGCTGTTCTACACCTCGATCCGCAATCTGACGCCCGAGCAAGCCGCAACCAAGTGTTCGGCCCCGGACATCAAACCCCAACTGGAGCAGTTGAAAGTGCCTGCACCCGCGCTGGCTGCATCGCACCTGTAATCCTGCGGGCACACCTGCTGCGTAAGCATTCGCTGACGCAGCAGGCAGCCTCTATCGCCTGTCAGATCTGACAGTAGACCCTCTGTTTCATTTGCGAGACTCTTTAGACGTACCCATGTGCTGCAGGGCTGGCAGGATCGCCAGCCTCCTGTGGTCGCAGCGCCCAATAAACAAGGATCGTTATGAAACCCCAGGCCAGCGACAAGGCAGCTACGCTGTCGAGCTGCATTTACCCGAACAAAGAACTCAGGGCCCGTCAGGGCTACCCCTCCAAAGCTCACTTCACGGTAATCCAGACTGACGATGGGCGCGGTGCGGCAATCACGGCACAGCGCAATTACCTGCGTATCAGTCGTATCTGTCGGGTGTCGGGACTGCTGATCCATACCCGCCGTTTGCATACCCTGCAACTGGCGCCGGGTATCCACGTCTACGATCCGTTTTTTTCCGGGCTACTGCTGCATTCCTGCGACCCGAACGTCTTTCTCGACATGAGCGAACTGTGGCTATGGGCGCTGAAGGACATCGCACCTGGCACTGTGCTGTGCATGGACTACGCCAGCACTGAAGAGAAGCTGACGCGTCAGTTCGCCTGTCAGTGCGGCTCGCCCGATTGCCGCGGCTGGATCACCGGCTACGATGATCCGCCAAACGCCGAAGGCCAGAAGTTCTTGCAACACTGGCATCGACATAACCCCTGATAAACGGAGGCTCAGCGCCGTTTACAAGGCACCGACCGGACGCAAGCGGTATTGCGGCGGCAGTTGTTCGAAACCGCTGATAGTCGCGTTCAGGCTCTTCCAGCGACCATCCTTGATGCCGTAGATGCAGCCGTGAACCGACAGGCTCTGCCCGCGGTGCCAGGCATTTTGCACAATGCTGGTATGGCCGACGTTGGCCACTTGCTGAATCACGTTGAGTTCGCAGAGACGGTCGACCCGCTCTTCTTCAGTCGGCAATTGACCAAGCTCTTCGCGGTGTTCGTAATACAGATCGCGAATCGAGCGCAGCCAGCCGTCGATCAGGCCCAACTGGCGGTCCTGCATCGAGGCGCGCACACCGCCGCAACCGTAGTGGCCGGTGACCAGGATGTGTTTGACCTTGAGCACGTCCACCGCGTACTGAATCACCGACAGGCAGTTGAGGTCGGTGTGCAGCACCACGTTGGCAACGTTACGGTGCACAAACAGGTCGCCAGGTAGCATGCCGACGATTTCGTTGGCCGGTACGCGTGCGTCGGAGCAACCGATCCATAGGTATTCAGGGGTTTGCTGGCGGGCCAGTTTGGCGAAAAACTCAGGATCTTCCTGATTGATCGCATCGGCCCAACGCGCGTTGTTATCAATCAGATCTTGTAATTCGTTCATGCTCTGAAGCCTCAAGAATGGTGCGTTGCTTTGACAGACAACCGCCCGTCGGGGTCACGCGGGTGTTGCAGGTAGTCGAACAATAATGTCTTGGAATCTTTAAGGGTAACGCCTGTCCACCTTATAAGGCCCCACATTATGAGGAATTTCCATGACTGATTCACGACGTCCTTATGGCGCGGTCCAACCCGAGCCTATCGACGACAACGAAGACCGCATGGGTTCGATGCGCGAACTGGACTTCGATGAAGAAGAACCCGGCGAGACCATCGGTGGCCTGACCCGCGAGCACGAGCGTGAGCAACAATTGCCCAGCAAACGCGTACCTGAAAAAGGCACGGGCGGTGCCTCGGCTGACGACGACCCCATTGACGACGACATGAGCCCGGAAAACCTGATCCGCGAAGATGGCGCCCGCGACGCTCATGAAGCTGGAGAAGACTTCAGCGCCGATTGGGACTTGAGCATTGTCGATGAAGACGAAATCGGCGGCGGCAACGGGCTGGATGAGGCGGAACTGGCAGAACGCGATCCGGTTGATGGCAATCGTTGATCTCTAGTGTCTGAAAGACCGCCATCGCGAGCAAGCTCGCTCCCACRTTCGATGGGTGTCGAATACAAAGCCCGTGACCAACATACCCCCTGTGGGAGCGAGCTTGCTCCGGGCGGCGTTCCGACGATGCTTTTAAGGCTCAATCCACCAATGTGCAGGCCATCACCACCGCATCTTCACGCCCACCGACTGCCGGGTAGTAATCGCGGCGGCGACCGATTTCATTGAAACCATAACGCTCATACAGACGGAACGCCGCCTGATTGCTGTCGCGCACTTCCAGGAAACATTCCCGGGCTTTGGCTTCATAGGCACGGGACATCAAGTGCTCAAGCAGCCTCAAACCCAGCCCGCGCCCCTGGTTTTCCGGCTTGACCGTGATGTTCAGCAGATGCGCCTCATCGAGGATGATCTGCACGACGCCGTGGCCAACCTGTTGCTGACCTTCGAACATCAGCCAGATCTGGTATTTGCCCAGACCATCAAGAAAAATCCCACGGGTCCAGGGATGGCTGAACGCCGCGTATTCGATTCGCAGTACAGCGTCCAAATCCGCTTCAGTCATCGGGCGGAACGATACAGCGTCACTCATTCGATTCTTTCCAACGCGCCATCAGCCGACGCATGGCTTGCCAGACATCAGCCTTACGCTGTGGCTCTTCCATTAATAATTCCAGGCCGGGCAGCGCCCAGACCGACCCCAGGCCTTCGACCTGAAGCTCACGATTGTAAGATTCAGCGTTCGCCTCACCGGCAAAACGCACCGCCGGCAGACCGATCAACCATAGACACACACAAGGCGCGTCTTCCAGGCGAGCCGAAAGGAACCCTTGAACGAAATCACGGGCAGCCTCCGGGCCTTGATCCATGGTTCCACGTGCCAGCAGCGGCCAGCGGACCGGTTCGCCGACAATTTGCGGGCTGTCTGGCAGGCCGGCGGCGCGCAGCATGTCCTTGAGCAGCAAGTAGGCCGGATCGCGAGTCTGGAACGCACCGCCTGTGGGTAACTCCACCAGCAGCAGGCAACGGCCGGCACGCAGCAATTGCAAGGCAAAGCGCGGTGGCGGCACTTGCGGCGCCTTGGCCGCGACCGGTGCGTCTTCGACCTCTTCGACCGGCTTGCTCGCCGGGCGCGCGACCGAAGGCGTTGGGCGCGGCACTTCGACCTTGACCCGCTCGGCCGGCTTGGCCACTGGCTCTGCAGCAGCTTTCGCGACCTGAGCCGGCGCAATCGGCGTTTCGACCAACGGCTCTGGCGCTTCCAGCAGCTCGGGCCGCGACGGCGCGGCAAAGGGCAATTCAGTGCGCGGCAGCCAGTTGACCACCTGCATGGCGGTCAAATAGGCGCGGCGACGGGACTCGATAAGCAAAGGTCGGCCACTTGTGGATAACGGATAGTGCAGGGATTCTACCGCCCTTCGCTCAAGATCGCCCGCAGTTGATCGATAGAAAAGCGACTGTCCGTCCCGTCGATCTCTCGAGAGTGATTCCCATCGCACGTGATGCAGTACAATCGCTGCTTTTAATCGCCAACCAGCCGGCCATTCCAATGATCGAACCCAAGCGCGTCTTGCGCGCCCTCGCCGAACACTGGGCACTTCTGGAGCCTTTGTGCGAGCACTTCGACCAAGGCACCCTGAGCCTCAACGAACTGCGTTCACAGCTGGCCGCCCAGCAACTGGACAGCACGCCACAGGACATCACCAGCCTGCTGGACGTGTGGATCCGCCTCGACATTCTGGTTCCGGTGGCCAAAAGCCCGAACCGTTTTGAATTGAACGCGCAGATTCACGACTTCCTCGCCTACCTGCGCCGTGAGCACCGTCTGGGCCTGTGCCTGGAAATCGAAGCCTACCTGCGCCATCTGGAGCGGCTGGCCGGTTACATTCAGGACGCCTTCGACATCCGCGACGGCAATGATCTGGCGCGCCAGCTGCGTTTGCTCGACATGCGTGTGCGCGATGTCCTGAAAAAGCTCGCCAACGACGAACAGGCCCTGGTGGCCGTCGCCGAACGGGCCAAGACCAGCGACCGACAGATCCCGTTGCGTCAGCGTTATGCCGAAGTGTTGGCAACCTGGGACGAATACGTCGAACCGATGATTCAACTGGTCAACGCCGACGGCGCCTTCGAGCAAGGCGTACGCAAGGTGGAAAACGTGCTGTTGCGCATGCTCAGCGAACAACAGCGCCTCGGCCATCTGGTCGACGACGATATGTTGCTGCGTACCCACGCGCGCATCCTCGAAATGCAGACCAGCGCCCAGCTAACCTTGCGTCACGCTCGCGAGCTGTTGCTACCGCTGCGCGAAGAAGCCCGCCGGCACAACGCCGTGACCCGTGGCGCGGCGCTGGCCCTGTCGATGATCCGCCGCAAGGGCATCGACGCAGTACCGCAAGCGGCGATGCCGATGTTCACCCGACCGCAAAGTACCTTCCTCGGCAGCGCCAGTCAGGTCGAAGCCTACGTTTATGCACTGGCGCGTTTCGAGCCAAAACCGGCGCGTTTCCCCAAGGCCCACAAAACCCAAAAAGGCGAAGCCCCACGGGCGCCACGCACCGTTCGGGAAATGCTCGAACGCTGCGAAGACGCTCTGCCGATGCCGGATTTGATGACCTGGCTGCTGGAACAGGAACCGGACGGCGCGACCGACGAGTTGCTGTACTGGTTCTCCCGTCTGTCGCGGGAAAAACGCTTCAAACGCGAGCGCCTGGAACGCCGCGATTACCACACTCACGAGCACCAGGTCAGCCTGCGCTCCTTCGCCCTGCTCTCGGCCCGCGATGACGCGCCCGAGAATTCCGCGAGCACTCCTCATGCATCTTGATCTATCCGAACTGTCTCAGCTGGCACCGATCTTTCGCGAGCTGTTCAAGGGCTACCACGTCAGCCGTCGCGATCCTGAACTCTACGCGCAGCTGTCGAACTTTCAGGACCAGTACCGCACGCTGTTCAAGGCCCTGGGATTTGAACTGGTCTGCGACACCCGTGGCTTCTACTACTTTGTGCCGGACCTCGCCGCGGCGGCGGTGAACAAAACTGCCCAGCGTCTGGCGCTGTTCACCTTCATCCTTGTCGAGCATCTGGCCGACCAGGGCCGCGATCCGATTGCCGTGCTGGATGGTGGCAGCCTCGGTCGCGATGAACTGCCGTCATTGCTGGAAAAGTACCGCGACCTGTTCATTCAGGCCGAAGTACAAACCCAGGAAGAACTGGAAGAAAAGATCATGCGCCGCATGACCCAGCTCGGTTTCGCCGGCGAAGAGAATGGTATCTACCGCTTTCTGCCGCCGATGCACCGCTTCCTCGACGTTTGCCTGTCAGTCCAGCAAGACCGTGACCTGGCCGCCAGCCTGCACAGCGTGCTGCCATTGCCGGCGCCAGTGCTGATCGATGACGACAGCGACGAAAAACTGCTGCAAACCGATGACCCGCTCGACCTTAGCGATTTCGCTGAAGAAAGCGAAGAAGACGCCCTGGCCCGTGCCATTGCCGAAGAACAGGAGCTCGACGCATGAGCAAGGAACGCTACGGCATTCGCCGCTTTGCCCTTTTGAACACCGCCGGTTACAGCCTCGGTCTGTTCCCGCTGGAAGAGCCGCTGTCGGTCTACGGCGCGAACAACCTTGGTAAATCCGCCTCGATCAACGCCTTGCAGTTCCCGATCCTGGCGCGCATGTCGGACATGAGCTTCGGCAAGTACAGCCTTGAACAGTCGCGGCGTTTCTATTTCGCTACTGACACCAGTTACATCCTGGTCGAAGTCGCCCTGCCCCACGGCCCCCACGTGATTGGCGTGGTCGGACGCGGCCCGGGCGGCGGTTTCGGTCATCAGTTCTTCGCCTACGCCGGCAAACTGGACCTGGCCCATTATCAGAAAAACGATACCTGCCTGCGCCAGAAAGAGCTGTTCACCAACCTTGAGCGCGAAGGCCTGAAAGCCTATGAACTCAAGCCGGATGAATTGCGCCGCTTGCTGGTCGGTGGCCACACGTCGGTCCCGTTGGACCTGACGCTGATCCCGCTGCGCTCCACCAGCGAGCAGAGCCTGAAAACCTTCCGCGCACTGTTCATCAACCTGCTGCACATGCGTGAAATCACTGCGGCCAAGCTCAAGCAGTTGTTCCTCGATGCGTTCGAACACAGCCTGCGTTCCGGCAGTGTCGATTACATTGCCGCCTGCGAAGAGGCCTTCCGCGACGTGCGTCGCATGGAGCAGGACTACAACTCGCTGGTCACCGCCGGTCCGTTGGTCGAAGCGCTTGCTGCCGGCGTTACCCAGCGCAACATCCTGCGCGGCAAGTTGCACCGCATCTCACCGTTGCTCGACTCGTTGCTCGGCACCTGGTCGGACTACGCCAGCGCGCGCAAGGAAGAGCTGACGATTCAGGCCGAACACTACCGCAACGAGCAGGACGCACTGCAAAACGATCAGCGCGGCGGTACTCAGGAACTGATGCGCCTGGAGCGCGAAATCACCGGCATCCAGCGCTGGCTGGGCGAGTTGTCGGTGCTCAAGCATCGCTTCGCCCTGGTCGACGACGTCAAGGTGCTTGAGCAACAACTGCTCGCCGCCAAGGACGCACACGATGAGCTGGCCGGTGCGCTGGCGCAGTCCCGCCAATTCAGTGCCGAAGACCTCGAAGAGCGTCTGCGGGACCTGGAAAAACGCCTGAAGTCGGTCAAACAGCAGCTCGATCACGCCGACAACAACAGCTACGCCCGCTTGCGCGAAGAGTTCTCGCAACAGGACGTCGAACGCCTGATGCGTCTGTTCAACAGTGCGCTGTTCAGCTTGCCGCTGGGCGAACATGGCATTGCCCTGGACGAAGACGGCCAGTGGGTCAAATCCATGGAGCTGATCCTCGACGGCTTCAAAGGCGAGCGCTTCGAAGTGCCGGGCCTGTCCATCGACCTGTCGCACATCGAACCACCGGCCCTGCAAGCCCTGGCCGACCGCGCCGCGCTGCGTGATCAGAAAGACCGTCTGGACAAAGAACTCAAGCAACTGAAAACCCAAGCGGCCGTCGTGGCGGACCGCGCGGCCAGCAAGACCCAGACCGAAGCGCTGTACCAGCAAGTGCTGGATGCGCAAAAAGCCCTGGAAGACTTCCGCCGCTCGCAAACCCTGAGCGCCGAGGAAGGCGACAAGCTGGAACAACTGGCGCAGATGGAAGCTGCACAGGACGAGTTGAAGCGTTCCAGCGACGCCTTCACCGAACGCGTCCAGCAACTGTCGGCCAAGCTGCAACTGGTCGGCCGGCAGATCGGCGACATGGAAGCCAAGCAACGCACCCTCGACGACGCCCTGCGCCGCCGTCAGCTGTTGCCGGCAGACTTGCCGTTCGGTACGCCGTTCATGGACCCGATCGACGATTCCATGGACAACCTGCTGCCGCTGCTCAATGACTATCAGGACAGCTGGCAAGGCCTGCTGCGTGTCGACGGGCAGATCGAAGCGCTTTATGCGCAGGTTCGCCTCAAGGGCGTGGCCAAGTTCGACAGCGAAGACGATGTCGAGCGTCGCCTGCAATTGCTGATCAACGCTTACGCGCACCGCACCGACGAAGCCCTGACCCTCGGCAAGGCCCGCCGTGCAGCGGTGACCGACATCGCCCGGACCCTGCGCAATATTCGCAGTGACTACGACAGCCTTGAACACCAACTGGCGCTGTTCAACCGCGAGATCAACAAGCGTCAGGTCTCCAACTTGCAAAGCTTCCGCATCGTGCTGGCGCCGAACAAGGAAGCCCTCAAGCACATCGACCAGATCATCCACAGCGCTGGTCAGTATGAGGAAGGCGAAACCCTGTCGGTGTTCGACCTGAGCCAAAGCGCCGATCAGGACAACAAGAACGAAGAAGCCAAGGAATACCTGGCGCGGTTGGTGGCTGCGAACCACAACCAGTTGGGCCTGAAGGACCTCTTCGAGCTGGCGTTCGAAATCACCAAGGTCAACGGGCAGCCGGTGATTCATACCGACATCGATGGCGCGGCGTCCAACGGCACCACCATGACCATCAAGGCGCTGACCAACATGTACTTGTTGCTGCACTTGATGGATCGCGACCAGGCCGGGCGCGTGCGCTTGCCGTACTACCTCGACGAGGCAGCGGACATCGACGAGAAGAACCAGGCCGCCCTGCTGGAAACCAGCCTGCAGCTGGGCTTCGTACCGATCCTGGCCAGTGTGAAGCCGCAGGTCTGCGCCAGTGTCGCCATCGACCTGGAAGGTGGCAGCGGGCCGCATGGTATCTACATCGACGAGGCGGACTGGAAGTACATTCGCCGGCATGACGAGGTGAAGGCTACGGTCAACGTTGAGTCGACCGAACCGGAACTGGACGAGGTCTGATCCTTTCACCGGCGTCGTAACGAAAAAGGCCGCGGTCCAATGGATCGCGGCCTTTTTTATGGTTGCTGTTGCGGGCTATTTACCGAGAGAAATCTTCGGCGCCCAGGTCAGCCACTCGTCTTCGAACTTGTCGAACAGCGGGAAGGTCTGTTCAGGTCGTGCGGGGGTTCCCATCCGATCACCATCCGGTGTCGCGAACGCAATACCGCCCTGAATCAGCGTCTCCAGCGACTCGGTTCGCACCGTTGCGCCTTTGAACAAGCCAAAGTCCAGGCCAAAGCCACTGGTGTTCCAAAAGCGCGTTCCGCTGCGTACCAACGGCGCGTACTTCGGCTCGATCAGGATGTGGACCAACACGCGATCCGCAGTTTGACCCAGTTCATAGCCGGTGACCTTGCCGACGGTAATTTCACGATAAGTCACCGGCACGCCAGTTTTCAGCGAACCACGGCGAGCGGCGCTCAACACCAGACTCAGACCGGCCTCTTCCTTGACAGACTCCGGAGGATTGGCGAGCGCCACGAAGCTCTTCTGTGGCCCAAGGTTTTTCGCGGCGGGCTGAACCTCGATGTACTGCCCGGAGACCAGGGTTTCCAGGTTGGACGTTTTGATCAGGCCCAATTCCGGCTTGACCACCCAGAACTGGCTGCCGACTCGAGCAATGCGCTCTGGCACTTCGGTGATGCGTGCGGTGAGCAGCACAGATTGCAGATCATCACTGAGGTCGACGTTTTCCACCTTGCCGACATCCAGACCTTTGAAGCGAATYGGCGTGCCAGTGCGCAAACCGTCGGCACGATCGACTTTGATCGTGACTACAGCGCCTTTCTGGCTCGCCTCCTCACGGTTGGCGAACAAGCGGAAACGCGGAATCCGCTTCTGCAACGGCGCCGTAGCTTTCGGTGTTTCGAACGCAATACCACCGGCCATCAGGCTTTGCAGGGATTCGCTTTTGACCTGAATCCCGCCGGTGAGGCCACCGGTCAAGGTAATTCCGCTGGCGTTCCAGAATCGCGTCGAGGCGTTGACCAGTCCTTCGTACTCCTTCTCGATGTGTACACCGATGATCAACTGCTTTTTGGTACGAGAGAACTGATAGCTCTGCACCGACCCGACCTTGACCTGCTTGTAGAGAATCGGACTCCCGACTTCCAGCGAACCGAGGTTTTCGGTGAACAGCACCAGGTGCAGACCTGGAGAACGCAGATCCAGCGGCGGCGGCTTCGGCCGGGCCTCGAATTCGCGTTGCGGCGCGCCGCCCTTGTCGCCAGGGCGCACAGCAATGTAATTACCTTTTACCAACGCCTCCAACCCGGTGATCCCGGCCAACGAGATTGAAGGTTTGACCACCCAGAACTGGGTCCCGGTCACCAGGTAATCTTCGGCAAGCGGGTCCAGGGTCAACTCGGCTGTCGCGCTGGACAAGTCCGGGTCAATCTTGAGCGTTTTCAGGTTACCGACCTGAATGCCTTTGTACATCACGGGTGTGCGGCCGGCCTGCAGGCCTTCGAAGTCACTGAGTTTCACTTTGACACGAATACCGGCCTGAGCGGCGTCGAAGTCTTCATAGAGACGAAACGGCAGGCTCGGGTCAGTGGGTGGGCTGTCTTTACGGTTGTCCGGCGTGGCGAAGGCAATACCGCCCGCGACGATACTCGCCAGCGACTCGCTGCGTACTTTCACCCCTGACAGATTAGCGTYGATGCTGATCCCGCTGGCATTCCAGAAGCGCGTATGTTTGCGCACCAGATTGGCGTAGGTGGGTTCGATAAAGACTTTGATCTCGACGGTGCTCTGGTCTTCGGACAGCAGATAGCTTTTCACCTGGCCGACCTGGATCTGCTTATAGAACACCGGACTGCCACGGTTCAGGGAGCCCAGACGATCAGCCTTGATGGTCAAGTGCAGGCCTGGCTTGGAGTCAGACAGCGGTGGCTCCTTGGTCAAGGCGGTGAACTTGCGGCTTGGCTCACCCTCACCTGGGCTGATCGCCACGTAATTACCTGAAACCAGCGTTTCCAGGCCAGTAATCCCGGCCAGCGTGACGCTCGGTTTAACCAGCCAGAAGCGCGTACTGGTCTTCAGGTATTGTTCAACGTCCTTGTTCATTTCGATGGTGGCGATAACCCCGCGGGTTTTGCCTTCATCATCCAGCGTCAGGCTTTTTACCTTTCCGACCGGCATACCTTTGTAGACAACTTCGGTCTTGTTGGCCTGAATGCCCTCGCCACTTTCAAAGCGAACCTGAACTTCAATACCGGTCTCATTGTAGGCACGCCAGCCCAGCCATCCGCCAATCATCAAGGCGATCAAGGGCAGAACCCAAATGGCCGACCAGTTCGAAGCCGGTCGAGTTTTAGCTTTAGGCAAATCAGTCATGGTCGTCGTCCGACTCCGTGTTATCCCAAATCAGTCGGGGATCGAAAGTTACTGCAGCAAGCATTGTCAAAATCACCACACTGGCGAAGGCCACCGCTCCGAGATTCGCCTCGATACTGGCAAGTCGACCAAAGTTCACCACCGCCACCAGAATGGCGATCACGAAAATATCCAGCATTGACCAGCGGCCAATGAACTCGATAAACCGATACATCACGATACGTTGCCGTGCGGATAAAGGCTGACGCCGCTGTACCGAAAACAACAGCAATGCGATGCCCACCAATTTGAAGGTCGGTACCAAAATACTTGCGACAAACACCACGGCAGCAATCGGAAACATCCCGTGCTGAACCAGGGTGATCACGCCGGACATGATGGTATCGCCTTCACCCTGCCCCAATGTGCTGACGGTCATGATTGGCAACACATTGGCGGGTATATAGAGAATCGCTGCGGTAATCAGCAACGCCCAGGTACGCATCAAACTATTTGGGCGACGCGCATGAACCAGAGCTCCACAGCGAGTACATGTCTGCTCGTCGGTGTCCGGTTCCTGTTTGTTGAGCTCATGGCATTCGATACAAATCAGAATGCCCGCATCAATTGCCCGCATGAGCATCCTCTCCTGACAGCGCTTGCCAGATCTGATGAGGCGACATCACCACCTCAAGTAAAACCTGCACCAATAGCAAACTGATAAAGCATGCCAGACCCAAGCCAACCGTTATCGACGCAAGGTCAGCCAGCTTGACGATGGCCACCAGCACGCCCATCAAATAGACCTCGAGCATTCCCCAATCGCGTAGATGGTGATAAATGCGATAGAACAGCAAGCCGTAACTGCGCCCTATATCAAAACGAATGCTCAGCAATACCAACAACTGACAGAGCAACTTGAGCAGCGGGATTCCCATGCTGCACAGAAACACCACTACTGCCACGCCTTGCATCCCTGTATCGAATAGGCCAACGACACCACTCCAGACAGTGTCGTGCGACGATTGTCCGAGTAAATGGAGTTGCATGATGGGCAAAAAATTCGCCGGAATGTATAGCAGCAGGGCGGCGATTACTAAGGCGAGGCTACGTTCCACGACATTGTGCCGGTGGGCGTAGAGCTCATAACCACAGCGCGGACATAGGGCTTTCTCGCCATGAGCGAGTTGCGGCTTGCGCATCAACAAGTCGCATTCATGACACGCCACCAAGTCGTCCAGCGGTAAATCTGACAGCCCAGAGGCGTCAACCGGATCTGGCATAAAGGGCTCGGGTTCTGAAAATGACCGGCCTATTCTAGTGTTCTGGCCGAGAAATAACTGTGCAAATTTGTCCGGATTCCGGAATCAACTTTCTCGCAGGCAAAACAAAACCCCAACTGCTTTCGCAATTGGGGTTTCGGAATTTAATCTTGACGATGACCTACTCTCACATGGGGAAACCCCACACTACCATCGGCGATGCATCGTTTCACTGCTGAGTTCGGGATGGGATC